>DATFRM010000417.1:0-33491 GCA_035263265.1 Actinomycetes bacterium | reverse complement strand
GTTCCAGGTTCTACAGGAGTCTCGTGTCCGCAGTTCGCACCAACCGCACCGTCCGAGGGATCCCGGATGCCACGGTGGCCCGGCTGCCGGTGTACCTCCGGGCGCTGACCGGGCTGGCCGACCGGGGCACCCGGACCATCTCGTCCGAGGAGCTGGCGGCTGCCGCCGGAGTCAACTCGGCCAAGCTACGCAAGGACCTGTCCTATCTCGGTTCGTACGGAACCCGCGGTGTCGGCTACGAGGTCGAGTACCTGATCTACCAGATCTCCCGGGAGCTCGGCCTGACCCAGGACTGGGCGGTAGCGATCATCGGCGTGGGCAATCTCGGGCACGCACTGGCCAACTACGGCGGGTTCGCCTCTCGCGGGTTCCGGGTGGTGGCGCTGCTCGACGCGGACGTCAACCGAGTCGGCGAGGACATCGGCGGCCGGTCGGTTCGCCATATCGACGACCTGGAGCAGGTGCTGGCCGTGCAGCAGGTGAACATCGCGGTGATCGCCACCCCGGCAGCCGGCGCCCAGGCCGTCTGCGACCGGCTGGTGGCCTGCGGGGTAACCAGCATCCTGAACTTCGCACCCACCGTGCTTTCGGTGCCGGACGGGGTGGAAGTGCGCAAGGTGGACCTGTCCATCGAGCTGCAGATCCTGGCCTTCCACGAGCAGCGCAAGGCCAGCGGCGCAGCGCTCGCCGCCCTGACGGCCGTTTCCGGCCACGCGGCGAACTCGGATGCGGCAAAACCCGCGCTTGCGGGGGAGACTGGGTACCCCCAGGCGGTGGAAGCGTGAGTGTTCTAGTCGTCGGCTTGTCCCATCACTCGGCACCGGTGAGCGTCCTGGAGCGGACCGCGCTCACCGGCGACGCCGTCACGAAGTTGCTGCGGGATGCGGCCGGTGCCGAGCACCTGGCCGAGGCCGTGGTGCTGGCGACCTGCAACCGGGTCGAGGTGTATGCGGAGGCGGCGCGGTTCCACGCCGGTCTCGCCGAAATCTCCGAGCTGCTGGCACGGCATACCGGGCTGGCGCTGGACGGCCTGACTCCCTACCTGTACGTGCATTACGAGCAGCGCGCCGTAGCCCATCTGTACTCGGTGGCTTGTGGGCTGGAGTCGATGGTGGTCGGGGAGGGGCAGATTCTCGGCCAGGTCCGGGCCGCGCTGGCCCGGGCTCAGGAGACCGGTGCCGCCGATCGGGTGCTCAACGAACTGTTCCAGCGGGCGCTGCGAGTCGGGAAGCGGGCACGCGCGGAGACCGACATCGACCGGGTCGGGCGCTCGATCATCGGAGTAGGGCTTGAGCTGGTCGACGTGCCGCTCGCTGGTGCGAACGCGTTGCTGATCGGGGCCGGCTCGATGAGCGGGCTGGCCGCGGCGACCTTGCGCCGTGCCGGCGTGGCGCGGCTAGTGATCGCAAACCGAACGTACGCGCGTGGACAGCGACTGGCCGAGCAGACCGACGGGATCGCGATCGGGCTGGATGCGGCCGCCGCCGAGCTGACCACAGCCGATCTGGTGATCACCTGTACCGGCGCCCCGGATCGGCTGCTCCCGGTGGCGCAGGTCGAGGCGGCGCTGGCGAGCCGGGACGGCCGGCCGTTGGCCATCCTGGATCTGGCGCTGCCCAGGGACACCGATCCCGAGGTGGCCGAGCTTCCGGGTGTGACGCTGGTCGACCTGGACGCGATCTCCCGTACCGGCGCCGCACAAGCCGCGGCGGACAGTGTGGATGCGGTGCGCCGGGTGGTCGGCGAGGAGGTCGCGGGCTTCACCGCACTCCAGCGGGCCGCTGCGGTGGTGCCGACCGTGGTGGCGCTGCGGTCGATGGCCGCCGGCGTCGTTGATCGTGAGCTGCAACGGCTGTCCACCCGGTTGCCCGAGCTCGACCAGGAGGACCGCGCCGAGATCGCCCGCACGGTGCACCGGGTGGTGGACAAGTTGCTGCACGGCCCGACCGTGCGGGTCAAGGAGCTGGCCGCACAGCCGGCCGGCCGCGACTACGCCGAGGCGTTGCGCGAGCTGTTCGATCTCGACCTGGCTCGGGTGGAGGCGGTCAGCCGCGCGGATGTGATCGAGGAGGAGATCGAGTGAGCGGATCCCGCCGGGACTCCCGCGTGCTGCGACTAGGCACCAGGGCGAGCGCCCTCGCCCTGGCCCAGTCCAGGCTGGTCGCCGATGCGATCACCGCCCGGACCGGCTGGCCGGTGGAATTCGTCGAGATCACCACGAAGGGAGACGTCGCGCGCGAACCGCTGGCCCGGATCGGCGGCACCGGTGTGTTCGTGAGCGCGCTGCGGGAGGCACTGCTGGCCGGCGATATCGACCTGGCCGTCCACTCGTACAAGGACCTGCCCACCGCCCCGGCACCCGGCCTGGTGATCGCGGCGGTGCCACCCCGCGCCGACCCACGGGACATCCTGATCAGCCGGTACGGTCGCAAGCTCGCCGATCTGCCGGCCGGTGCCCGGGTTGGCACCGGCTCACCGCGCCGCGCGGCGCAGCTGCACGCGCTTGGGCTCGGCCTCGATGTGATCGCGATCCGCGGCAACGTGGATACCAGGATCGGTTACCTGGCCAAGGGCGAGCTGGATGCGGTCGTGCTGGCCAGGGCCGGACTGGAGCGCCTCGGCCGGCTCGACGAGGCCAGCGAGGTGCTCGACCTGTCGATCATGCTGCCGGCGCCCGGCCAGGGTGCGCTCGCGGTCGAGTGCCTGGACCCGGCAACCTCCTCCGACGTCGCCGCTCATCGAGCCGGCACGGAGGTACCGGCGACTCCCGATGCCGGCGACCGAGCCGGCGCCGCCGACGTTCTGGCCACCCTGGGCGAGCTGGAACACCCGGCCAGCCGGGCCGCGGTGACGGCCGAGCGCGCGCTGCTGGCCGCCCTCGAGGCTGGCTGCTCGGCGCCGGTCGGCGCCTATGCCGAGCTGATCGAGACCGAGACGGGGGCCGAGCTGGGTCTGCGCGCCGTGGTGGCCGCGGTCGACGGCTCGGCAAGTGTACGAATGTCCAACACCGGTCCCCCCAGCGATGCCGGCGGACTTGGCCGCCGGCTCGCCGCCGCACTGCTCGACGGGGGCGCAGCCGGCCTGATGCAGGAGCGTCCTAGGTGAGCTCGAGTTCAACGATGAAGAAAAAGCCGGTCGGCCGGGTGGCGTTGGTCGGAGCCGGGCCCGGTGACCCGGAGCTGCTCACCGTACGCGCCGTCGAGCTGCTGCGAGCCGCTGACGCGGTCATTCTCGACGAGCACGCCCGCGGAACCTGGCTCGCCCGCTTCCTCAACCCGGCGGCCGAGATCATCGAGGGCGGCACCGGCCAGAATGGCGAGCCGCTGACCCAGGCGGCACGGGCCAAGCTGCTGGTCGACGCGGCGAAGCAGGGCAAGCGGGTGGTCCGGCTGTTCGACGGCGACCCGGCGCTGGACGGCTCGCTGGCCGAGGAGGCAGCCGCTTGCGCCAGGGCGCATATCCCGTTCGAGATCGTGCCTGGGGTGCCGGCGCTGACTGCGGTACCCGAGTACGCGGGAGTGCCGCTGACCTCCCGAGCGGTGCACGACGTGAGCATCGTCGACGCTGCCAACGGACCGGACTGGACGCAGCACGCCGACCCGCACACGACGCTCGTGCTCGCCAACGCGTTGGGGTCGATCGGCGAGATCGCCAAGGCGCTGATCGCGGCCGGGCGCAAGCCGGCCACACCGGTGCTGCTCACCGCCGGCGGAACCACGACCGAGCAGCGCACGGTGGCCTCCACGCTGGAGCGGGTGGCCGCGGATGTGCGCGCCGCGAAGCTGTCGGGCCCGGTGGTCACGGTGATCGGTGAGGTGGTCAAGCACCGGGACGCGCTGTCCTGGTACGAAACCAAGCCGCTGTTCGGCTGGCGGGTGCTGGTGCCGCGCACGAAGGAGCAGGCCGGTGCGCTGTCCGAGCAACTGCGCAGCTACGGGGCGGTGCCCGAGGAGGTGCCGACCATCTCGGTCGAGCCGCCGCGTACGCCGCAGCAGATGGAGCGCGCGATCAAGGGCCTGGTGACCGGCCGCTACGAGTGGGTCGCGTTCACCTCGGTGAACGCGGTCAAGGCGGTACGGGAGCGGTTCGAGGAGTACGGCTTGGACGCCCGCGCGTTCGCCGGGATCAAGGTCGCCGTGGTCGGCGACGCCACTGCGGCGGCGATCCGCGAGTTCGGTATCAAGCCGGACCTGGTGCCGTCCGGCGAGCAGTCGGCGGCCGGTTTGCTCGAGGACTTCCCGCCCTACGACTCAGTGTTCGACCCGATCAACCGAGTCTTCCTGCCGCGCGCCGACATCGCCACCGAGACGCTTGCCGCCGGCCTGATCGAGCTCGGTTGGGAGGTCGACGATGTGACCGCGTACCGCACGGTGCGGGCCACCCCGCCGCCGGCTCCGATTCGCGAGGCGATCAAGGGCGGTGGCTTCGACGCGGTGATCTTCACCTCGTCGTCCACGGTGCGCAATCTGGTCGGGATCGCGGGCAAGCCGCACGCCGCCACGGTGATCGCCTGCATCGGTCCGCAAACCGCGAAGACCGCCGAGGAGCACGGACTGCGGGTGGACGTGCTGGCCGGCGAGCCGTCGGTTTCGACACTGGCCGAGGCGTTGGCGGAGTACGGTGCTGCCCGGCGGCTGGCGCTGGCCGAGGCCGGGGAGCCGGTGACTCGGCCCAGTGAGCGGCGGTCGGCCGCCCGCCGGAAGGCGAAGTAGACAGCGCGGAGGCCTCATGAGTCCGTACCCGGTTGAGCGGCCGCGCCGGTTGCGCGCCACCGCGGCGCTGCGCCGGCTGGTGGCCGAGACTTCGGTAGAGCCGCGACAGCTGGTATTGCCGCTGTTCGTCAAGGAGGGCGCGACCGAGCCCATCCCGATCCGGTCCATGCCCGGTGTCGTTCAGCACACGACGGACTCGCTGCGCAAGGCCGTCTCGGAGGCGGCCGCGGCCGGCGTGGGTGGCGTGATGCTGTTCGCGGTGCCGAGCGAGGAGCACAAGGATCCGCTCGGCCTGGCCGGCACCGATCCGGACGGGATCCTGCAGGTCGCGCTTCGCGAGGTAGTCGCCGAGGTGGGCGACGCGACCGTGGTGATGAGTGACGTCTGCCTGGACGAGTACACATCGCACGGGCACTGCGGGGTGCTCGGTCCGGACGGTTCGGTGGACAACGATGCGACGCTGGCCCGCTACGCCGAAATGGGACTGGTACAGGCGGCTGCCGGCGCGGCCGTCCTCGGCATGAGCGGAATGATGGATGGCCAGGTTGGCGCGGTGCGCACCGCACTCGACGCGGCCGGCCGGCCGGATGTGGTGTTGCTCGCGTACGCCACCAAGTACGCGTCGGCGTTCTACGGGCCGTTCCGCGAGGCGGTTGAGTCCTCACTGATCGGCGATCGGCGCACGTACCAGATGGATCCGTCCAACGGGATCGAGGCGCTGCGCGAGGTCGATCTCGACCTGGTCGAGGGCGCGGACATCGTCATGGTCAAGCCTGCGCTGTCGTATCTGGACGTCGTGCGCCGGGTCAAGGACGCCGTAACCGTGCCGGTGGCCGCGTACCAGGTGTCCGGTGAGTACGCGATGATCGAGGCGGCCGCGGCCAACGGCTGGCTGGACCGCGAGCGCGCGATCGCCGAGACGGTGCTGTCGATTCGCCGCGCCGGCGCGGATCTGGTCTTCACCTACTGGGCCGCCGAGCTCGCCCACGCGCTCCGCTAGCGCACGGTTGCCGGGTAGCACGCCCGGGTTCGTTGGTGTCATGATCACGGAGACTTAGGTGCAGATTTCCGTACCCCAGGATTCCGTGATCATGAATGATCAGTGTGTGGGGGCGGGGTGGCGCTCGGTCGGCACCGTAAAGGGGTTGCCGACGCCGCGGAGATCTGGCGTTATGTAGGGGCACTCGGAAGTGGCGGGATGTTTGGGAGGAGCCGCGCGAATCAGCCATAGCCGGCTGAGCCGGCGGAACGAGCTCCTGGCGGTTCGCCGTCAGTGGCAGCTCTTCCGTAGGCGCACGGCTCTTCCGGGCGGTCGCCGGTAGTCGGCAACAGACTCCAGGCGATCGCCCCGAGGGGCCGTTCCGCGCGACAACCGCCGCGGGCGGCCCCTCGCTGGTACCGGGTACGCGCGGCGAAAACGGCCGCTGCCGCGAGGCTGCCAGGTCGTTTGTGCAATCGCGTGGGCTCCGGAACAATCGCGCGGTCGATTCCCGAGCGATCTCCGGAGGACATACATGCCCAAGCTCATCACCACCCTGGTCGGCTTAGCCGCCGTGGTCGCGCTCGCGGGCTGCGGCGGTGACGACGGCGGCGGCAGCGGTGGTACGGATATCAGCAAGGCGGCCTTCATCAGCCAGGCAAATCAGGTCTGCGCCCAAGGCTCGGCCGAACTCGCGACGGCCATGGCCGGTGCCGACGTGAGCAGTCAGGAGGGCATCGAGAAGGCGATCGAAGAGGTGCTGGTCCCGAACATCAGGCAGCAGGTCGCCGATATCCGCGCGATCGGATTTCCCAGCGCCGATGCGGCCATGCTCGACCAGGTCTTCGACGACGCCGAGGCGCTGCTCGACCAGATGGCAGACGACCCGTCGGCCCTCACCGATCCGTCGGCGTCGGACCCATTCGAGGAGGTCAACAGCAAGTTGACCGAGTACGGGCTGGGCACCTGCGGCCAGAGCAATACCGGCTGATCGACCCGCTCCTGGGGGCGGTTCGGTAGCCCAGCCAATACTCAGCCGGCCGCCCCCACCAGACCGCCGCGGGAACGGAATCGGTCGGTGGGTGCTGGCACTCTGATCCCATGAATCCGTCGACCGAGCCCAGCGGGTATGTGGCGCGGCTACCGATCGGGCAGCGACTACCGCTGCCCGAGATCGCGCACTGGGACATGTTTCCGTTCGAGGGCGATCTCCAGATCAAGGTGCTCGACCCCCCGCTCGTGCCGGAGCCGGCGCGGAACGGCGAGCCGGGCGGCGGCGACTGCCGGGTCTGCGCCGAGCCGGAGCGCGGCGTGTTGTGGCGCGACGAGCGGTGGCATGTCCGATACCTCGGCGAGCCGACCGGGCTGCCCGCGGTGCTCATGCTGTATCCGAACGAGCACCACGACCTCGAGGATCTGCCCGACGATCTGACCGCCGAGTTCGGTCTCATGATCCGGCGGTTGTCGAATGCCATGCGGGCCCTGGATGGGGTGGCCAGGGTGCACGTCAACCGGTGGGGCGACGGAGCTGAGCACCTGCACGTCTGGTTCCTGACCAGGCCTTCCGGTATGTGGCAGTTGCGCGGGACGTGCCTGGCGATCTGGGACGACCTGCTGCCGCCGGTGCCGGACCAGGAGTGGATCAGCAACCTGCGCAGGGTCGGCGCCGAGCTGGCGGCCGGGGGCGGGACCGCGTTCGAGCCGGCGCTGAGGCGAGCCGATCCGGGGTAGCGCGGCGGCGGCTGGGCAGAGGCTGACACACTGGGCCGCATGCCGCAGCCGTTCGCCAGCGCCGACGTGCCGCGGTCCCGGGCATTGTTCGCGCGAGCGACGGCGGTCATCCCGGGTGGGGTCAACTCGCCAGTGCGCGCGTTCCGGGCGGTCGGCGGCACCCCGCGGTTCATCGCCACCGGGCGCGGTCCCTATCTCATCGATGTGGACGGCCGGGAGTACGTCGATCTGGTCTGTTCCTGGGGCCCGCTGATTCTCGGGCACGCCCATCCGGCGGTGGTGGCGGCCGCGCAAGGTGCGGTGGCCGACGGCACGTCGTTCGGCGCGCCGACCGAGGGCGAGGTGGCGCTGGCCGAAGAGATCACCGAACGGGTAGCGCCGGCCGAGCAGGTGCGGCTCGTGAGCTCCGGCACCGAGGCGACCATGTCTGCCATCCGGCTGGCCCGTGGCTATACCGGCCGCACGAAGGTCATCAAGTTCGCCGGGTGCTATCACGGTCACGTCGATGCGCTGCTGGCGAGCGCCGGTTCCGGCGTGGCCACGTTCGCGCTGCCGGACACGCCGGGGGTGACCGGCGCTCAGGCGCAGGACACGGTCGTGCTCAGGTACAACGACGTGGCGGCGCTGGAATCCGCGTTCGCCGCGCACGGCACTCATGTCGCGGCGGTCATCGCTGAGGCGGCGCCGGGCAACATGGGCGTGGTGCCGCCCCGTGCCGGCTTCACCGCTCGGATCGCCGAGCTTTGCCATGAGCATGGCGCGCTGTTCATCTCCGACGAGGTGATGACCGGATTCCGAGTCAGCCGGGCCGGCTGGTACGGGCTGGAGGGCGTAACGCCGGATCTCATCACGTTCGGGAAGGTGATGGGCGGCGGGTTCCCGGCGGCCGCGTTCGGCGGTCGGCGGGGCGTCATGGGCCTGCTCGCTCCGAGCGGGTCGGTGTACCAGGCCGGCACCCTGTCCGGTAACCCGGTGGCGACCGCGGCCGGGCTGGCCACCTTGCGCAACTGCACGTCCGACGTCTACGAGCACCTCGACCGAGCCGCGGCGGTGCTCGGCCAGGCGGTGAGTGCCACGCTGGACAAGGAGGGCGTGCCGCACCGGCTCCAGACCGCCGGGAACCTGTTCTCGGTGTTCTTCGTCGATGCGGACGTCACCGATTTCGACGTGGCCAGGCGCCAGGAGACGCACCGGTTCGCCGCGTTCTTCCACCGCATGCTGGACCAGGGCGTGTACCTGCCGCCGAGCGCGTACGAGGCCTGGTTCGTGTCCGCCGCCCACGATGACGCGGCGCTGGACCGGATCATCGACGCGTTTCCGGCGGCGGCCAGGGCCGCTGCGGCCGCCAGACCCGCCGACCAGGAGACCGGATGACGTCCGAGGCCGAGATCACCACGGTGCATCTGCTCCGGCACGGTGAAGTGCAGAACCCGACCGGCGTGCTGTACGGCCGGTTACCCGGCTACCACCTGTCCGAGCTAGGACGGAAGATGGCCGACCGGATCGTGGAGTATCTGCGCAACTCCGAGAAGGAAATCGCAGCCGTGGTGTCCTCGCCGCTCGAGCGGGCGCTGGAGACCGCGCAGCCGATCGCAACCGCGTTCGGCCTGCAGGTGCGCACCGATCCTCGGGTCATCGAGGCGGAGAACGTGTTCGAGGGCCTGACCTTCGGGGTCGGGGACGGCTCGCTGCGCCGGCCCACGCACTGGTGGCGGCTGCGCAATCCGTTCCGGCCGTCCTGGGGTGAGCCGTACCGTAACCAGGTCGGCCGAATGCTGGCGGCGATGGCCGACGCTCGGGACCAGGCTCGCGGGGCGGAGGTGATCGTGGTCAGCCACCAGTTGCCGATCTGGGTCACCCGCTGCCAGGTCGAGGGTCGGCACCTCTGGCACGACCCGCGCAAGCGGCAGTGCACACTGGCCAGCCTCACCAGCTTCACCTATGTCGGTGACGAGATCGAGGCCGTGGGCTATACCGAACCGGCCCGGGACCTGCTTCCGGCCAAGTACGCCAAGACGTTCTCCAGCGGAGCGTAAGAACCGATCATGACCGCATCAATGCGCCGCCACCATGACCCCCGCCGATCCAGACCGGCCGGGCGCGCGATCCTGCTGGCTGCGCTGATCGCCGCCCTGGCTGGCTGCAGCGGCTCGGGCGGCGGAGCCGGCCGGGGTGGGGCCGAGCAGGCATTCGTGGCCGGCAACGGCTCGGTGCAGACCGTGCCGGCCGCCGACCGCAAGCCCGCCCCGGCGCTGATCGGCACGACGCTGACCGGCGACCAGTTCGACCTGGGCGCGTTGCGCGGCAAGGTGGTCGTACTCAACGTGTGGGCCTCCTGGTGCGCGCCGTGCCGGGCCGAGGCGCCGCACCTCGAGCAGACCTACCAGGCGACCAAGAACGATGGGGTCGCGTTCGTCGGCCTCAATACCAGGGACGAGCCGGACAACGCCCGGGCGTTCGAACGCAAGGTCGGAGTCAGCTACCCGAGCGTCGTCGACCGGGACGGCGAGCTGGTCGTCGCGTTCCGGGGCACGCTGCCTCCGGCGGCGATCCCGACCACACTGGTCATCGACCGGGAGGGCCGGATGGCGGCCCGCGCCCTGACCCCGCTGACCGAGCCGATGTTGCGCGACCTGATAAGCCCGATCATCGCCGAACCCGGGCGGCCCTAGCCGTGGACGGGTTCGCCGGGGTGGTTACCGACGGTCCGCTGCTGCTCGCGTTGCCGGTCGCGGCCCTTGCCGGCCTGGTCTCGTTCCTGTCCCCGTGCATCCTGCCGCTGGTGCCCGGCTACCTGTCCTACGTCACCGGCATGTCCGGTGCCGACCTCGCCGATTCGAACAACCCGAGTGGACCGCACCGGGGCCGGGTGGTGGCCGGCACGTTGCTGTTCGTGCTCGGCTTCACTGCGGTGTTCGCGTCGTTCGGCGCGCTGTTCGGATATCTGGGGTCCGACCTGCTCGCGCATCAGAACGCGATCAATGTCGCGCTCGGGCTGCTCGTCATCGTCTTCGGGCTCGCGTTCATCGGCGTGCTGCCGGGGCTGCAACGCGAGTGGCGGTTGCACGCGATGCCGGCCGCGGGCCTGGTCGGCGCCCCGGTGCTGGGCGCGCTGTTCGGTCTCGGCTGGACGCCCTGCATCGGCCCGACGCTCGGTGCGGTGCAGGCGCTGGCGTACACGACCGCGAGCGCCGGTCGGGGCGCGGTGCTCACCGTGGCGTACTCGCTCGGGCTCGGCCTGCCGTTCGTGCTGGCCGCTATCGGCTTCCGGCGGGCGCTCGGCGCGTTCGACTGGGTCCGGCGGCATCACCTGTGGGTAATGCGGGCGGGCGGCGCGATGCTCATTGCGCTCGGACTGTTGCTGGTCACCGGGCTCTGGACCGACCTGTCCATCCAGCTGCGGGTGTGGACCTCGACGTTCACCCCGGCGGTGTAGCGCGATGACCACGATCTCATCCGGACGCACCGCCGAGGCCCCAACCGTCGCTCCCGATCTGCCCGACCGAACGCCGCCGCGGCTGCCCGAGCTCGGCCCGCTCGAGCTGTTGCGCTGGATGTGGCGGCAGCTCACCTCCATGCGGGTCGCGCTGATCCTGCTGTTCCTGCTCGCGCTGGCCGCCGTGCCCGGCTCGGTGATCCCGCAGACGCCGCAGAATCCGGCGGCGGTGCGCGACTTCGTCGCGGCGCACCCGGACGCGGCTCCGTGGTTGCAACGACTCGGTCTGTTCAACGTGTTCGGCTCGATCTGGTTCGCGGCCATCTACCTGCTGCTGTTCATGTCGCTGATCGGCTGCTTCGTGCCGCGCAGCTGGCAGCATGCGGCGGCGCTCCGAGCCCAGCCGCCGGCGACTCCGCGGAATCTGTCCAGGTTGCCCGGCTACCGCACGTTCCGCACGACCGCCGAGCCGGTCAGCGTCGTCGCCGCCGCGGGGCAGGCGCTACGCCGCGCCCGGTTTCGGGTGGTGGCCGAGCCAGGCACCGTTCGGGCCGAGAAGGGCTACCTGCGCGATACCGGCAACCTGCTGTTCCATCTGGCCGTCCTAGGGCTGCTTGTGGCGTTCGCGGCCGGCAAGATGTACGGCTTCCGGGGCAGTGCCCTCGTGGTCGAGGGGGACGGTTTCACGAACACGGTTACCCAGTACGACACGCTCACCCCGGGCCGGATGCTCGATCCAGACCAGCTGTCGCCGTTCACGCTAAAGCTCGCCGACTTCTCCGCCCGGTATCTCGAAGCCGGCCCGCAGCGCGGTCAGCCGGCGGACTTCGCCGCCGTTGTCGACTTCTCGCGTGAGCCCGGCGCGCCGATGCAGACAGCTCGGATCCGAGTCAACCATCCGCTAGAGTTGGGCGGGGTCAAGATCTTCCTCGGCGCGCACGGCTATGCGCCGGTGGTGACCGTCCGCGACGCCGACGGCGCGATCGTGTTCCATGGCGCGGTGCCGTTCATCCGCCAGGAGCCGACCAGCCTCGCCTCGGGCGGTGTCATCAAAGTGCCGGACGCCGTGCCTGAGCAGCTCGGCTTCGATGGCTTCTTCCTGCCGACCGCCGCGTTCGATCCGAACCTCGGGCCAATCTCGACCTTCCCCGCCGCGCTCAATCCTCGGCTGGTGCTCACCGGCTGGCGCGGCGATCTCGGACTGGACGCGGGCATCCCGCAGTCGGTGTACCGGCTGGACACCCGCAAGCTGACCCAGCTGCGAGCGGGCTCCGACGCGGCCGCGGGGCCGTGGCGCACCGCGTTGGCGCCGGGACAGCGGGCGAAGCTGCCCGGCGGGCTGGGCTCGATCACGTTCGACGGCTACCGGGAGTGGGTCAACCTGGACATCGCCAAGGATCCCGGGCGACTACCGGCGCTGGCGTCGGCGGCGCTCGCGTTGCTCGGACTGCTGCTGTCGCTGAGCATCCGGCGGCGCCGGGTGTGGGTACGAGCGAGCGCGGACGAGGCCGGGCGTACGGTTGTCGAACTCGGCGCGCTGGCCCGGACCGAGGCGCCCGGACTCGACGGCGAGGTAGATCGGCTCGCGGCTCGGCTGCGCGAGCGGCTCGGAGTGGCGGACGGGGACGGGGGCTCGGACCGGGTCCTCGGGACGGGCACGGACCTCCCGGTGAGGGACAGGGACTAGGCATGGTCAACGAAACGCTGGCTGGTATCAGCTACAACTTCGTCGTCTCGGCGACCGCGGTCTACGCACTCGCGCTGTTCGCCTACGTCGCCGAATGGGCGTTCGGGGCGCGTAGCCGGGTCGGCCGCACGGTGCCGGAGCTGGTGATGGCCGGTGGTGGGGACGCGGCTGTCGGTGGGGTGGGCGGCGACACGAATGCCGAGGCGCCGTTATCGGCCGACGGGCCCGGGCCCGACGGCGTGCCCGCGCCCGACGCCGCGGGGGTCGATCGGGCCGAGCGGCTGGGCCGGATCGGGGTCTCGCTGACGGTCCTGGCCGCCGGCCTACATCTGGCCGGCGTGCTAACCCGCGGCCTGTCGGTCGGCCGGGTGCCGTGGGGCAACATGTACGAATTCGTCACCGCCGGCACTCTGGTCGTCGTGCTGGTGTACCTGGCCCTGCTGCGTCGCTTCGACGCCCGCTGGTTGGGGCTGTTCGTCACGATGCCGGTGCTGCTCGCCCTCGGTGCCGCGGTCACCGTGCTCTACGTCGATGCCGGCCAGCTGATGCCCGCGCTGCACTCGGTCTGGCTGGTCATCCACGTCGCGGCCGCGGTGATCGCGAGCGGGTGCTTCACGGTCGGCGCCGTGCTGACGCTGCTTTACCTCGGGCTCGACCTCCGGGCCCGGCGTGGGCTCGGCCCGGCCTACATCGGGGCTCGCCGGCTGCCTGACCCGGACGTGATCGACCGGCTGGCGTACCGGGTCTTCGCGTTCGCGTTCCCGATCTGGACGTTCGCGGTCATCGCCGGCGCGATCTGGGCGGAGAACGCGTGGGGCCGGTACTGGGGCTGGGATCCGAAGGAGACCTGGTCGTTCATCACCTGGGTAGTGTTCGCCGGCTACCTGCACGCGCGCGTCACCGCGGGCTGGAAGGGCCGGGCGGCGGCCATGATCGCGCTGGTTGGGATCGGCTGCCTGCTGTTCAACCTGTTCGGGGTGAACATCTGGATCATCGGCAAGCACTCGTACGCCAAGATGTGACGCACCGCGCCCGGTCGCCGGTCGCCGGTTGCGCAGGTCGCGCGTCGAGATCTGTCGCCGATTGGGCTGGTCGCCGGTCGAGATCTGTCACCGATTGGACTGGCTGAGCGGCCGATCGGAATCAACTCTCGGAGCCGTCCGCTCCGTCGGAGCTGTCCGAGCCGTCCGGGGTGGCCGCCTGGCCGTTGCCGTCGCCCTTGCGGCCGTCCTCGCGCTCCTGCTTGCGGGCACGCTTCCGCCGCTGCTCCTGCTCCTGGTCCTTGAGGTGCTGCTCCCAGTCCCGCAGCATCCGTTCGTGCTCGGCGTTGCTGCGGCCAAGCTGGCGCAGGAAGTCCGGATCGTCGTCCGGCCCCACCGGCCCTCTCGGCCGGCTGGCCGGTGGGCGGGTGCCGGTGCCGCCGGCCGGTCGGCGAGCTGGCGCGCCTGGCCGGAGCTGCGTGCTCGGGCGCCCCAGAAACAGCCAGCACACCGCGCCGATGACCAGTGTCAGCACGATGATGGCGAGCCAAGCGATCTTCGGCAGGTTCCGGACCTCGCGTTCCGGAGTCATGACGCAGTCGATGAGAGCGAACAGCCAGATCCCGAGAACCAACACGAAGGGCAGCACTCGTAGCATCTCCATGCCCCTTCATTGACCCGGTAGCTTCTCGACAGGGTATCTCCCAGTTCCGGCCGCTGCGGTCCGGCGGGGGTTAGCCGTGGCGGCGCAAGCCCGCCAAGGCCAGGTAGCCCGCTAGCTACTGAGCATTAACCCAACGGCCAGCAGCAGTCCGTACGCGAGCTGGAGGCGAGCGGTGTCCCGGAGCACCGGGATCAACGCCCGGCCGTTCGCTCCCGTCCAGGTCGCCCGAATCGGCCGAACCGCCAGCGGGACGGCGCCCAGCGCGAGCAGCGCCGAGGGCGTCCACAGCACCGCGATCAGCACGGCGAACAGGAACGACCCGATCAGCAGGCTGCCGTACAGCCGTCGGCTGGCCTGGTCGCCCAGCAGTACTGCCAGCGTCCGCTTGCCGGCCGGCCCATCGGTCGGAATGTCGCGCAGGTTGTTGGCCACCAGGAGTGCGCAGGCCAGCAGCCCGACCGGGACCGCGGCGAGCACCGCCAGCCAGGTCACTCGTTCGAGCTGGACGTAGCTGGTCCCGACCACGGCGACCAGCCCGAAGAAGACGAACACCGACAGCTCACCGAGCGCCCGATAGCCGTACGGCCGGCTGCCACCGGTGTAGAACCAGGCGGCGCCGATCGCAGCCGCTCCGATCGCGATCAACCACCAGGTGGTGACCGCGGCCAGGGCCAGTCCGGCGACCGCCGCCGCGGCGAAGCACGCCCAAGCGGCGGTCTTTACCGCGCCTGGGCTGGCGGCACCGGAGCCGACCAGCCGGAACGGGCCGACCCGGTCCGCGTCGGTGCCTCGGATGCCGTCCGAGTAGTCGTTCGCGTAGTTCACCCCGATCTGAAGCGCGAGCGCCACGAACAGCGCGGTCAGCGCACGCCAGCCAATGACGGTGCCCTCAGCCGCGGCCACTCCGGTTCCTACCGCGACCGGAGCGAGCGCGGCCGGCAGCGTTCGCGGTCGAGCTCCGTCGATCCATTGCCTGGCGGTTGTCATGGGCTGTGCCTCAGCTCTCGTCCGGCTCGTCAGCGTGGGTGAGGTACGCGGCCCGGAGGGCACCGACGTCCACCTTGCCGGACGGCAGCATCGGCAGCGCGGCCATCGTGACCAGCTTGCGCGGCGCCATGGCCGGCTCGGCGCGCTCCTTGACCCAACCGCGTAGCTCGTCCAGCTCGGGCGGTCGGCCGGCATTGCGCGGCACGACGGCAGCGAACAGCCGCTCGCCCCAATGCGGATCCGGTACGCCGAACACCGCCACCGCGCCGACGAGCGGATGTTCCTGGAGCAGTGCCGCTGCCTCGGCGGCCGACACGTTCACGCCGCCGGTGATCACAATGTCGTCCCGGCGGCCGAGCACGCGCAGTCGGCCGTCCGCAGACAACTCGCCGTAATCCGACGTGAAGAACCACCCGTCGCGGAACCGTTCCGCGGTCAGGTCAGGCCGGAGCCGGTAGCCGGCTGCGAGCGTCGGCCCGCCGATTATGATCCGCCGGTCGGAGGCGACCTCGACCCGGACGCCGTGCAGCGGGCGACCGTCGTACACACATCCGCCGGTGGTCTCGGTCATCCCGTAGGTGCTGATTACCCGGATCCTGTGCTCGCGCGCCTGCACCAGTAGCCGTGCCGGGGCCGGCCCGCCGCCCAGCAGAATCGCGTCGTAGCTGGTCAGTGCGGCGCGTCCGGTCTCGTCGGCAAGCACTCGATCTAGCTGAGTCGGCACCAACGCGGTGTAGCGCCGGGCCGCGGCGTTCAGCCGCTCGGTGGCGGCGGCGAACCCGGCCGTGGTGAGGCCGTCGTCCAGATCCATCAGCACAGGCTCCAGCCCGGCCAGCGCTGCCCGAACCAATACCATCAGGCCGGCGACCTGGGTGGGTGGCAGCGCCAACAGCCACTGCCCGGAACCACCGAGCGCCTCGTGGGTGGCCCGGGCGGAATGCTCGACGGCGGTCGCGGTCAGCAGGACGCCCTTTGGCGCCCCACTCGTTCCGGACGTGGGCACGACGAACGCGACGTCCGGCGACTCGAGCGGGAACTGCGGGCCGAGTGCTTCGAGCAGCGAGCGACGGCGGGCAACCGGACCGTTCGGGATGATCGCCAGCGGCGGCCCACCGCGCAGCGCGTGATCGATCCGATCGATCAGCTCAGTCGGGGTGACCACTGCCTCCGTTCCGCCGTCCCCGGCCCGCGCGCCGCTAGCCGGCCAGGTCAGCGCGATTAGTCGGCGGTTACTGGTCATGGCCGGCTCAGGCTAACGCGTTGCCTCCCGGCCATCCGAGTTGGCCGGAAACCGACCGGTTAGGGTGGGCCGGGGTCTGGCTGGAGGAGAGCGAATGAGCGGCAGTGCGCGGACCAACGGGGACGGACCGGTCGATCCGGCGGTCAGCACGATCAAGCCCGGCGCGGATTGGGTGCCGGCCGGCGGCGACTATCGGGACATCAGGTACGAGACGGCCGACGGGATCGGCAAGATCACGATCAACCGGCCGGAGGTGCGCAACGCGTTCCGGCCGCAGACCCTGTTCGAGCTGCAGCACGCGTTCAACGCCGCCCGCGACGATGACACGATCGGCGTCATCATCCTGACCGGGCAGGGCGACCTCGCGTTCTGTTCCGGTGGCGACCAGCGCATCCGCGGCGATGACGGCTACCTCGGCGATGATGCGGTGGCCAGCAAGGGCATCGGCCGGCTCAACGTGCTCGACCTGCAGGTACAGATCCGCCGGACCCCTAAGCCGGTGGTCGCGATGGTGGCCGGCTATGCGATCGGCGGCGGGCATGTGCTGCACGTCTGCTGCGACCTGACCATCGCGGCCGAAAACGCACGATTCGGTCAGACCGGGCCTAAGGTCGGCTCGTTCGACGGCGGCTACGGCTCCGGCCTGCTCGCCCGGATGGTCGGCCAGAAGAAGGCGCGCGAGATCTGGTTCTTGTGCCGGCAGTACGACGCCGCCCAGGCGCTGGAGATGGGCTTGGTCAACACGGTGGTGCCGCTGGAGCAGCTGGAAGTGGAGACCGTCGCGTGGTGCCGGGAGATGCTGACCATGTCGCCGCTCGCACTGCGCATGCTCAAGGCCTCGCTGAACGCCGCGGACGATGGACTCGCCGGGATCCAGCAGCTCGCCGGCGATGCAACGCTGCTGTTCTACATGACCGAGGAGGCGCAGGAGGGCCGGGACGCGTACGTGCAGCGGCGCCGGCCCGACTTCGGGCAGTTCCCGAAGCGCCCGTAGCGCCTGCGCGGGTCTGCAGTTCGGACAGGTCCGAAGCGCCCGTAACGCCTGCGCGGGATCGGCAGTTCGGGCAGGTCCGAAGCGCCCGTAGCGCCTATGGGCCGCGGGGGCGTGAAGGATCCGAGTAGCAACACCACCCGCCCTAGGGATGTTGTCCCGATATTTCAGGACTGTACGAACGGATTGACCCTCGGATCCTTCACGCCCTCGCCTCGGCACGGCCCCGCCGGTGCCCTGGTCCTACATTTGTGATCTATGGCCGACCTCGAGCAGATGCTGACCCAGCGGCTGGCCGGCGCGTTCGAGGCGGTCGCCGGTGAGCCGGTCGGTCCGGTGGTCCGCCGGTCGCGGTACGCAGACTTCCAGTCCGACGCGGCGCTTGCGCTGTCTCGCCGGCTGGCCCGAAATCCGCGGGAGGTCGCGGCCGAGGTCGTTGCGCACGCACAACTCGCCGACCTGTGTGACCAGGTCGCGGTCTCCGGCCCCGGCTTCATCAACCTCACCGTCGCCGACCAGGTCTTGGGCCGGCTGATCGCGGAACTCGCACCCGACGATCGGCTTGGCGTCGCGCGAGCCGAGCACCCGGAGACGGTCGTAGTCGACTACTCGGCGCCGAACGCCGCCAAGGAGATGCACGTCGGCCACCTGCGCTCGACCATCATCGGCGACGCGGTCGCGCGACTGCTGACCTGGCTCGGACACACCGTGATCAGGCAGAACCACATCGGTGACTGGGGCACGCCGTTCGGGATGCTGATCGAGCACCTGGTCGACGTGGGCGAGGACGGCGCGGCGGACAAGCTGTCGGTCGGTGATCTCACCGGCTTCTACCAGGCCGCGCGGGTGAAGTTCGACAGCGTTCCGGACTTCGCCGACCGCGCTCGCCGCCGGGTGGTGCTGCTGCAGGGCGGCGATCCGGTCACTCGCCGGCTGTGGGCGGTGCTGATCAGGGAGTCGAAGCGGTACTTCGCCGAGGTGTACCGGCGCCTGGACGTCGAGCTGACCGACGCCGACTACGACGGCGAAAGCTCCCACCAGGACGAGTTCGGCTCGGTCATCATCGAGCTCGACTCGCTCGGGCTAATCGCCATCAGCGACGGCGCCGCCTCCGTGTTCCCGGCCGGCTTCACGAACCGGGACGGCGACCCCCTCCCGCTCATCGTGCGCAAGCGCGACGGCGGGTACGGCTACGCAACCACCGATCTGGCCACCATCCGGCACCGGCTGCGCGATCTCGGGGCCACCCGGCTGCTGTACGTGGTCGGGCTACCACAGCGGTTGCACCTGGAGATGATCTTCGAGACCGCGCGCGAGGCGGGCTGGCTGAAGCCGCCGGCGCGGGCCGAGCACGTCGGTCACGGTTCGGTGCTCGGCGCCGACGGCAAGCTGCTGCGCACCCGGGCCGGCGCCTCGGTGAAGCTGAGTCTCCTGCTCGATGAAGCCGTAGCCAGGGCCGGTGCGGTGGTCGCCGAGAAGAACGCGGCGCTCAACCCGGCCGAGCGTGAAGAGGTGGCCCGCGCGGTCGGGATCGGCGCGGTCAAGTACGCCGACCTGTCCACCGACCGGATCAAGGACTACGTGCTCGACCTGGATCGGATGCTCGCACTGGACGGAAACACCGCGCCATATCTGCAGTACGCGCACGCCCGGATCCGGTCGATCTTCCGCCGGACCGGTGCCGACCTGAGCGGTAGCGGTGCGCCCGTCCCCCTGACCCAGCCGGCGGAGCGGGAACTGGCGCTCGAGCTGCTGGGCTTCGCGGGTGTGGTAACCGAGGTGAGCGACACCCTCCAGCCGCATCGCCTCGCCGGGTTCCTGTACCGGCTTGCCTCCGCGTTCATGACCTTCTACGAGCTATGCCCGGTGCTCGAAGCGCCGGACCCGGCGACGCGCGCCGGCCGGCTGGTCCTCTGTGACCTGACCGCCCGGACCCTGCGACAGGGGCTCGGCGTGCTCGGCATCTCGGCGCCGGATCGGATGTAGCCGCCCGGGGCTGCGCGGCCGAGCGGTACCGGCGCTCGGGCAGAATGAGGCCGATGCTGATTCTGTTCTCCGGACTTCCAGGGACCGGGAAGAGCGCCGTCGCCGATGAGCTCGCGCGGCTGCTCCCGGCTCCGGTGTTCTCGGTAGATCCGATCGAGTCGGCCATCCTCCCGACCGGGATCGAGCAGAGCTACGCGACCGGACTGGCCGCCTACGGAGTCGCGCAGAGCCTGGTCGACACGCACCTCGCGCTCGGGCACACCGTCGTCGCGGACGCGGTGAACGCGGTCGAGGAGGCGCGGACGGCCTGGCGGAAGATCGCCGAGTCCTGCGGCGTCGAGCTGCGGGTGATCCACTGCGTGTGCTCGGACGAGCGGTTGCACCGAGAGCGGTTGGCGGCTCGCCGGCGCAACTTGCCGCCAGAGTTCCAAGAGCCGACCTGGGACGACGTGCAGCGCCCCCGGGCGGAGTTCGTGCCTTGGTCGGATGAGCACCTGGTCATCGACTCGGTTCGGCCGCTATTGGAGAACCTGACCCGGATCCTGCGCTACCTCGGCCGCCCCGACCGGCCGTGAACCCGGCAACCGCGCTCGCCCGCGTGCTGACGGATGAGCTGGTCCGGTGCGGCGTCACCGAGGCGGTAGTGGCGCCGGGTTCGCGCTCCGCCCCGCTCGCGCTCGCGCTGCACGCCGACCCGCGGATCCGACTGCACGTGCGGATCGACGAGCGCTCGGCCGGGTTCCTCGCCGTCGGACTCGGCAAGGTCTCCGGCCGCCCGGCCGCGCTGGTGTGCACCTCCGGTACCGCCGCGGCGAACTTCCATCCGGCCGTGGCCGAGGCAGCGCAGGCACACGTGCCGCTCGTTGTGCTCACCGCCGACCGACCGCCGGAGCTGCGCGGCACCGGGGCGAACCAGGTCATCGACCAGCTGGGGCTCTACGGGTCGGCGGTCCGGTTCTTCGCCGAGGTGGGCACGCCGGTTGCTGGGCCGGGCATGGTCGGCTACTGGCGCTCGGTCGGCGCCCGAGCTGTCCAAGCCGCGGTCAACCAGGCGGGCCCCGTCCACCTGAACATCGGCTTCCGCGAGCCCCTAGTACCCGACGGTGATCTGGACTGGCCGGAGCGGTTGGACGGCCGGCCCGACGGGCGGCCCTGGACCCGGATCGATCGGCCGGTGAGCACGCCCAATCCGCTGTCCGAGTTGTACCCGGAGCTCCCGGAGCGGGGTGCGGTGGTCGTCGCCGACGGCGCGACCGGGGCGGACGCGGATGCATCGGTACAGCTGGCCGAGGCCGCGGGCTGGCCATTGCTCTCCGAACCGACCGGCAACGCCAGGCGCGGGCCGAACGCGGTGTCCACCTACACGCTACTGCTGGCGGCCGAGCCGTTCGCGGACAGGCACCGCCCGGAGCTGGTGATCTCGGTCGGCAAGCCCGGCCTGTCCCGCAGCCTGCTCGGCTGGCTGCGCAGCGCGGATCGGCATGTTGTGGTGGACCCGCATCCGGACTGGGCGGATCCGACCCGATCCGCCGACCGAGTGGTGGCGGCGGTGCCGGTGCTCGGCGTGGGGCACCGCCGGGAGGCCGCGTCCCGGCCGGTAACAAGCTGGCTGGCCGGCTGGCGGCGGGCCGAGGCGGCGGCAACGGCAGCTATCGACTCCCTGCTCGACAGCACCGATCGGCTCACCGAGCCGGGCCTGGCTAGGGAGCTCGGGCGGTTGGCCGCGGCGGACAGCTTGCTGTTCGTCGGCTCGTCGAAACCGATCAGAGATTTCGAGGCCCAACTCCGCCCCGACCTGCTCGCCCACGTGGTGGCGAACCGGGGCGCGTCCGGCATCGACGGCTGCGTGTCCAGCGCCGTCGGCGCCGCGCTGGCCTGGCAAGCCGCCGGCGGCGGGCCGGCCTACGCGGTGCTCGGTGACCTGGCCTACCTGCACGACCGCAACGGCCTCGTGCTCGGCCCCGACGAGCCGCGTCCTGACCTGTGCGTGATCGTGGTGGACAACGACGGCGGTGGGATCTTCTCACTGCTGCCGCAGGCCGGGATCGAGGGGTTCGAGCGGGTATTCGGCACGCCGCACCGTGCCGATCTTGCCGCCGATGCCGCCGTCACCGGCATCCCGGTCGCCGAGGTGTCCACTGCGGCGGAACTGGCCGGCGCCGTCAAGCCAACGACCGGCCTACGGTTGGTCCGGGTCCGCACCGATCGGGCGGCCGAAACCGAACTCCAGCACCGGCTCCACGCCGCGGTAGCCGCCGCCCTCGCCAAACTCGATCATTAGTCCCCATCTCGCGTTACAAACCGGCCAAAACTAGGTGATCATTTGCCGGCACGGCGTCTAATGATCGAAAGGTAGGGGCGAGACGGGCCGGGGTTCAGTCGCAGAGGGCATCCCGGATCGGCGCGAGCTTCGCCTGCGCCTCGGCGATCTCGGTCCTCGGAACCGATCCGGCCACGATCCCGCATCCCGCGAACAGCCGTACCAGGCGTCCGGACAGCTCTGCGCAGCGCAGCGCGATGCACCACTCGCCGTTGCCGGTCGCGTCCATCCAGCCGACCGGTCCGGCGTAGCGGCCTCGGTCCATGCCTTCCAGGTCCTCGATGACCTTGAGCGCGAGGTCGGTCGGCGTGCCGGCTACCGCGGCGGTCGGGTGCAGCGCGGCAGCCAGGGTCAGCGCATCGGTATCGCCCGCCAGCCGGCCGCTGACCCGGGTACCCAGATGGACCAGATTCGCCAACCGCACGACCTCGGGCGCCGGCGGCACGGAAAGCTCGGCGCAGTAGCCGGCCAGGGCGTCGGCCGCCGACTGGGTCGCGTATACGTGCTCTTCCTGATCTTTCGCGGACGCGATGAGCTCGGCGGCCAGCCGGTCCTCGTCCGTGTCGTCGTGCCGCCATGCGGTACCGGCCAACACCAACGACTCGACGTCGGTTCCCGACCGGCGAATGAGCAGCTCGGGCGTGGCCCCGACCAGACCATCCACGGCGAACGTCCAGCAGCTCGGGTAGCGCTCGGCGAGCCGGGTCAGCAGATGCCGCGCGTCCACCGGGTGCTCGGCTTCGGCGATCACGTCCCTGGCCAGCACCACCTTGGCCAGCTCACCGGCCTCGATCCGGCCCACGGCGGCGGCCACCGCACCGGCCCAGGCCATGACCGACTCCGAGCCCTCGGACCAGCGCACTTCACCCGGCGCCCGGACCGGCTCGACCGGTCCCGATGCCAATTCGGCCAGCGAGTGTGGGTCCAGGTAGGCCGCTGCCCCGGTCGCCGGGCTGATCAGCGTCAGCCAGCACCGGCCGGCCACCCGGGCCAACACCATCGCGGGCACCAGTACCACCGACGAGCCGGTGGACTGGTCGAACGCGAAGCTGCCGAACATGACCGGACCGCGGACCGGGGCGGCGCCGTCCGGTTCGTCGATCTGGGCCACAGTGGCGCAGTAGCGCTGCCACCAATCCGCGGCCCGTTCGAACTGGTCCGGTCCGGACAGCTCGAGCCGGGCCGCCTCGCCCCAGGCGATCATGCCGTCACCGTCGTGAATCCAGGCCACCCCGGCCGCGCTGGGCAGGTGCGGGAGCAACTGGCCGAGGTCCGGTACCTCGATCGTGCGCGCCGTCACCGGGCGCACCGTGGCCACGCTAGCTGCGGCGGCCCGGTCGGCCTGGGGATGGCTCACGACAAGTCACTGTACGGCCCCCCATTGGACGGGAACCGACAGTGGGGGTGACCGGCGCGGCAGGCTACCGGCGGACCGAGCCGACCAACGGCTGATCGTCGGTGGCGATGTAACACCGCGCCGTGCTGTCATCGGCCGACCAGTTGTCCTCGGTGGGGAAGAAGTATCCGATGGTGGCGCTGCTCGGCAGCTTGTCCCGATCGACTGACCCGCTGGCATCGGTGCAGACCTGGTCCGCCTGGGCCTCGATCGTGGCGTCGCCCGGGTACCGTGGGCTGGGTGGCAGGTCGGGCACCGCAAAGATCTCCGCATCGTGCGGGCCGGAACAGTCCACCTTCGTGATCCGCTCGATCAGCTCCCCGCTGGGTTCGCTGAAGCAGTCGCCGAGCTTCAGGTCGGTGACGTCGATGGCGGTGCCCTTCGGGGTCGGTAGAGCCGCCTGGCTCGGCCGGGGACTGTTAGGCCGCGCGCTCACCGTCGGCGACCCCGAGGTTCCCGTACTCGCCCCCGGCTCGTCGCTGCTGCAACCTGCGACCAGACTCACCGCGAGCCCGGCGAGTACTATCGCCCGGCCCAGGTTCCAGTGAACCTGGCTCAACCGGACGACCGCGGCACGGCGGGGTAGGGCGGCCGGACGCGGACTCATGGCCTCGGAGTATGGCACTGGACCGCGTCCCGATCGCCGTGGCGCGCGCACCGTCGGGCGATCCGGCGGGTGGTGTGCCAGGCTGGCCCGGTGAGCGAGCGGAATGGGATAGCCGGGTGAGCAGGGCGCATCTGGACAAGCAGCCGCGCGAGGTCGCCGACATGTTCGACGAGGTGGCGCCGCGCTACGACCTGACCAACGACCTGCTCTCGCTCTGGCAGTGCCGGCGCTGGCGTCGGGCGGTGACCGCCGCGGTCGGGGCCGGACCGGGCGAGAAGGTGCTCGACCTCGCCGCCGGGACCGGTACCTCATCCGAGCCGTTCGCCAAGGCCGGCGCGCTGGTCGTTCCGTGTGACTTCTCGCTCGGAATGCTCAGGGTGGGCAAGCGGGCTCGGCCCGAGCTCGGCTTCACTGCTGGGGACGCACTGCGGCTGCCGTTCGCCGATGGTGTGTTCGACGCGGTGACGATCTCGTTCGGGTTGCGCAACGTCAACGACCAGGACCGGGCTCTGGCCGAGATGTGGCGAGTCACCAGGCCGGGAGGGCGGCTTGTGGTCTGCGAGTTCAGCCACCCGATCTGGCGGCCGGTTCGCACGGTGTATCTGGAATACCTGATGCGCGCGCTGCCCGCGATCGCGAAGCGGGTCAGCAGCAGTCCGGACGCCTATGTCTACCTGGCCGAGTCGATCCGGGCGTGGCCCAACCAGGTGGATCTGGCACGCTCGATCGAGGCCGCCGGCTGGTCTGGCGTGGCCTGGCGCGACCTCAACGGAGGCATCGTCGCGGTGCACCGGGCGAGCAAGCCGCGGGGTTGACGAGGTGCCGAGCGGCCTACCGGTGGATCAGCCGCCACGACGCAATCGGGGTGGTGCACGCAAGCCTGGCGAGCTACCCCTAGACTTGGCACTGGCCACGCTCGTGAAGTTCTTCACAAGCGTGGCCAGGGATGCCCAGACGTAGAACGGATGGGAGAGCCGACCGTGGTGACCAGGGAGCAGCGCGCCGACGTCATCGTCGTCGGTGCAGGTCCTGCGGGCGCTACTGCGGCGTACTACCTGGCCCGGACCGGGCTGGATGTGGCCGTCCTGGAGAAGGCCACGTTCCCGCGGGAGAAGGTGTGCGGTGACGGGCTGACCCCGCGGGCGGTCAAGGCGCTGGTCAACATGGGCATCGACACCGGCCAGAAGGCCGGCTGGCTGCACAACAAGGGCTTGCGGATCATCGGCGGCGGGGTTCGGCTGGAGCTGGATTGGCCGGCGCTGTCCGCGTATCCGGACTACGGGCTGGTCCGGCCGCGAACCGACTTCGACCAGATGCTGGCCAAGCAGGCGGTGGCCGCCGGTGCCAAGCTCTACGAGGAGACGACGGTCACCCGCCCGCTTCTGGACGAGCGGACCGGCCGGATCGTCGGGGTCGGCGCGCGCACCGCGGACGGCGAGAGCACCTGGCGGGCGCCGCTGGTGGTGGCCGCCGACGGCAACTCCACCCGGCTCTCGATTGCGATGGGCCTGCACAAGCGCACCGACCGGCCGATGGGCGTAGCGGTACGCACGTACTTCGCCAGCCCGCGCCACGACGACGACTGGCTCGAGTCGCACCTCGAACTGTGGGATCGGCGAACCGCGAGATCCACTTTGCTACCCGGATACGGCTGGGTGTTCGGGATGGGCGACGGAACCTCCAATGTGGGGCTCGGCCTGCTCAACACCAGCAAGGCGTTCCAGAACATCGACTACAAGGACCTGCTGCGGGCGTGGCTCGCCGGGCTGCCCGAGGACTGGGGATTCGTCGAGGACAACCGCACCCAGCCGGTCCGGGGCGCGGCGCTGCCGATGGGCTTCAACCGGCAGCCGCACTACACGCAGGGGCTCGTGCTGGTCGGCGACGCCGGTGGCATGGTCAACCCATTCAACGGCGAGGGCATCGCCTACGCGATGGAGTCCGGCGAGATGGCGGCCGCGGCGATCGTGCAGGCGCTGGCCCGGCCCACCCCGGCCGGCCGGGAGCAGGCGCTCCAGGACTACCCGCGGCTGCTCAAGGCCACCTACGGCGGCTACTACACTCTCGGCCGCCTGTTCGTGAAGGCGATTGGTAATCCGCAGCTCATGCGAGTGGCCACCAGGCACGGGCTCCCGCATCCGACCCTGATGCGGTTCACGCTCAAGCTGCTCGCGAACCTGACCGACCCGCGCAGCGGGGACGCGATGGACCGGATCATCAATGCCATGTCCAGGGTTGCTCCGGTGGCTTAGCCGAGCTGACAAAGGCAGGTTCCGAATGACTGGCATCGGAATGACTGGCAGAAGGGAGCGCACCGGATGAATCTGTGGGTTCCGATCGTCGTGCTGGGTGCCGTCGCCGCGGCCTTCGCGGTGTTCTCCCTCATCGCCGGCACGCTCGCCGGCCCCAAGCGGTACAACCGCGCCAAGCTGGACGCCTACGAATGCGGCATCGAGCCCACCCCGCAGCCGGTGGGCGGCGGGCGGTTCCCGGTCAAGTACTTCCTTACCGCGATGCTGTTCATCCTGTTCGACGTCGAGATCGTGTTCCTGTATCCGTGGGCGGTCGCGTTCGACTCCTTCGGCGGCTACTTCGCGCTGGTGGAAATGGTGCTGTTCATTGTGACCGTGCTCGTCGCGTACATGTACGTGTGGCGGCGCGGCGGCCTCGAGTGGGACTGAGAGACAGATGGGTATCGAGGAGAAACTTCCCAGCGGCGTTCTGCTGTCCACGGTCGAGAAATTCGTCGGGATCGCCCGCAAGAACTCGCTGTGGCCGGCCACGTTCGGCCTGGCCTGCTGCGCGATCGAGATGATGGCCACCGGGGCCGGCCGCTACGACCTGGCCCGGTTCGGGATGGAGGCGTTCCGCGCCTCGCCACGGCAGGCCGATCTCATGATCGTGGCCGGTCGGGTGAGCCAAAAGATGGCGCCCGTGCTGCGCCAGATCTACGACCAGATGGCCGCTCCGAAGTGGGTGCTGGCGATGGGTGTATGCGCGTCCAGCGGCGGCATGTTCAACAACTACGCGATCGTGCAGGGTGTCGACCACATCGTTCCGGTGGACATGTACCTGCCCGGGTGTCCGCCCCGTCCGGAGATGCTGCTCGACGCAATCCTCAAGCTGCACGACAAGATCCTGCACGAGAAGCTCGGCTCGCAGCGGGCCGCCGAGAACCGGGAGCGGGAGGCTACAGCGCTCGAGGCGGAGCCGACCTCGCATATGACGGGACTGCTTCGGTGAGGGCGCACCGGGAGACGGCGCGATGAGCGACGAGACGTACCTGCCAGGCGACGTTCCGGCCCGACGGGGCATGTTCGGGGTCAGCGGCACCGGCGACACTTCCGGCTACGGGCGGCTGGTCCGCCGGATCGAGTTCCCCGGACCTAGTCAGCGGCCGTACGGCGGCTACTTCGACGAGGTCGCCGACCACCTCGGCGCCGCGCTCGGTGAAGGCGGCGGAGACCCGACCGAGGCGATCGAGAAGGTCGTCGTGGATCGTGGCGAGATCACGTTCTATGTGGGCCGCGAGCACCTGCCGGAGGTCGCCTCCCATCTGCGCGACGACCCGGCGCTGCGCTTCGAGCTGTGCACCGGCGTCTCCGGCGTGCACTACCCGGACGAGACCGGGCGTGAGCTGCACGCGGTCTACCACCTGCGCTCGGTCACTCACAACCGGCTGATCCGGGTCGAGGTGACGGCGCCGGACGACGACCCGCACATTCCGTCGCTGGTCTCGGTGTACCCGACGCTGGACTGGCACGAGCGGGAGGCCTACGACTTCTTCGGGATCATCTTCGACGGCCACCCGGCGCTGACCAGGATCCAGATGCCCGACGACTGGGTGGGACATCCACAGCGCAAGGACTATCCGCTGGGCGGGATCCCGGTCGAGTACAAGGGCGCCGAGATCGAACCGCCAGACGAGCGGAGGTCGTACGCATGACCCCTCAGTACCCGGGCGCCGAGATCGAAGCTGCACCGATGGAGCGGAGGTCGTACGCATGACCCCTCAGTACGCGGGCGCCGAGATCGAAGCTCCACCGATGGAGCGGAGGCCGTACGCGTGAGTGACCAGACTTCCGAGGGCCGGGTCTACACCGTCACCGGCGGCGACTGGGACGAGATCGTCACCGAGCTCGGTGAGGCGCACGAGGAGCGCGTCGTCGTCAACATGGGCCCGCAACACCCGTCCACGCACGGCGTGCTGCGTCTCATCCTTACCCTCGAGGGCGAGACTGTGGTCGACGCCAGGTGCGGCATCGGCTACCTGCACACCGGGATCGAGAAGAACTGCGAGTACCGCAGCTACACGCAGGGCGTTACGTTCCTGACCCGGGCGGACTACCTGGCGCCGATCTTCAACGAGACCGTGTACTGCCTGGCGGTGGAGCGGCTGCTCGGCATTACGGACGAGATCCCGGACCGGGTCAATGTGATCCGGGTGCTGCTCATGGAGCTGAACCGGATCTCGTCGCACCTGGTGGCGCTCGCAACGGGCGGCCTGGAGCTGGGCGCGCTTACGGTGATGACCGCGGGCTTCCGGGAGCGCGAGGAAGTCCTCGACGTGTTCGAGATGATCACCGGGCTACGGATGAACCACGGGTACGTCCGGCCTGGCGGGCTCGCTCAGGACCTGCCGCCCGGCACCGTGGACAAGGTGCGCGAGTTGGTGGGACTGCTGCGCACGCGGGTGCGCGACTACGAGAACCTCCTCAACGAGAACCCGATCTGGCTGGCCCGGACCAAGGGCATCGGCTACCTAGACCTCACCGGCTGCATGGCGCTGGGCATCACCGGGCCCGTGTTGCGGGCCACCGGGCTGCCGCACGATCTGCGCAAGTCCGAGCCGTATTGCGGCTACGAGAACTACGAGTTCGAGACGATCACACGCACCGGATCGGACGCGTACGACCGCTACCGGATCCGGGTCGCGGAGATGAAGGAATCCCTCAAGATCGTCGAGCAGTGCCTGGATCGGCTGCAGCCGGGCCCGGTGATGATCGCTGACAAGAAGATCGCCTGGCCGGCCCAGCTCGCGCTCGGCGGTGATGGCCTGGGCAACTCGCTCGATCACATTCGGAAGATCATGGGCACCTCGATGGAGGCGCTCATCCATCACTTCAAGCTGGTGACCGAGGGCTTCCGAGTGCCGGCCGGGCAGGTCTACACCGCGGTCGAGTCACCACGCGGTGAGCTGGGCTGTCACCTGGTCAGCGACGGTGGCACCCGGCCCTACCGGGTGCACTTCCGCGATCCGTCCTTCACCAATCTCCAGGCGGTCGCCGCGATGTCGGAGGGCGCGCTGGTCGCCGACGTGATCGCCGCGGTCGCCTCGCTCGACCCGGTCATGGGAGGTGTTGACCGCTGATGCAATTCAGCGCCGAGGTTCGGGCCCGGCTCGAGGTGGACGCGAAGGAGATCATCGCCCGCTACCCGCGTCGGCGGTCCGCGCTGCTGCCGCTACTGCACCTGGTCCAAGCCGAGGAGGGCTACGTCACCCCGGCCGGGATCGAGTTCTGCGCCGAGCAGCTCGACCTGACCGGGGCCGAGGTGGCCGCCGTGGTCACGTTCTACACGATGTACAAGCGCCGCCCGGTCGGCGACTACCACGTCGGGGTGTGCACAAACACCCTGTGCGCGATCATGGGCGGTGACTCGATCTTCGCCGCGCTCAAGGACCACCTCGGGGTCGGCAACGACGAGATGACCGAGGACGGCGTGCTCACGCTCGAGCACATCGAGTGCAACGCGGCCTGCGACTTCGCGCCGGTGCTGATGGTCAACTGGGAGTTCTTCGACAACCAGACACCGGAGTCGGCCAAGGAGCTGGTGGATCGGCTGCGTGCCGGGGATCCGCCGACACCGTCGCGCGGCCCGAACCGGCTGGGTACCTGGCAGGAGGCCTGCCGGGTGCTCGCCGGGTTCCCGGACGGACGCGCCGGAGAGGGCGTTGCGGCCGGACCGGCCAGCCTGGTCGGCCTCCAGCTGGCCAAGGAGCGCGGCTGGCAGGCGCCCGGGCCCACTACCTCGACCGAGGACGCCGACGCGGAGGACTCGAAGTGACCGACACGCTCACTCCGGTGCTGTCCGCGTTCTGGGACGAAGCCGACGCGTTCACGCTCGACGGCTACCGCCGCAACGGCGGCTACCAGGCGCTGCCGAAGGCCCTGGGCATGCGCCCGGACGACGTGATCCAGGCGGTCAAGGACTCCGGCCTGCGCGGCCGTGGCGGCGCAGGCTTCTCCACCGGCATGAAGTGGGGCTTCATCCCACAGGGCGACGGGAAGCCGCACTACCTGGTAGTCAACGCCGACGAGTCCGAGCCCGGCACCTGCAAGGACGTGCCGCTGATGCTCGCGAACCCGCATGTCCTGATCGAGGGTGCGATCATCTCTGCCTACGCGATCAGGGCGCACCAGGTGTTCATCTATGTGCGCGGCGAGGTGCTGCACGTGATCCGCCGGCTGCAGCAGGCGGCCGCCGACGCGTACGCGGCCGGCTATCTCGGCCGCGACATCCTCGGCTCCGGCTACGACATCAGTCTGACCGTGCACGCCGGCGCAGGTGCCTACATCTGCGGCGAGGAAACCGCACTGCTCGACTCGCTGGAGGGCCGGCGCGGCCAGCCGCGACTTCGGCCGCCGTTCCCGGCAGTGGCCGGGCTCTACGCCGCGCCGACGGTGGTCAACAACGTCGAGTCGATTGCCAGCGTGCCGTCGATCATTGACAACGGCGCTTCCTGGTTCGCCGGCCTGGGCACCGAGAAGTCGGCCGGGTACGGACTGTTCTCGCTGTCCGGGCACGTGACCTGGCCCGGGCAGTACGAGGCGCCGCTGGGTATCACGTTGCGGACGCTGCTCGAGCTGGCCGGCGGGGTGCGGGAGGGCCACGCGCTGAAGTTCTGGACTCCGGGCGGTTCGTCGACGCCGATCCTCACCGATGAGCACCTGGATGTCCCGCTGGACTTCGAGGCCATCGGCGCGGCCGGCTCGCTGCTCGGCACCCGAGCATTGCAGATCTTCGACGACACCACCTGCGTGGTGCGAGCAGTGCTGCGCTGGACGGAGTTCTACGCGCACGAGTCGTGCGGGAAGTGCACGCCGTGCCGGGAAGGCACCTACTGGATGCGGGCGATCTTGGACCGGCTGGAGCGGGGGGAGGGCACCGCTGACGAGCTGGACAAGCTGCTCGACATCTGTGAGAACATCCTCGGCCGGGCGTTCTGTGCGCTCGGCGACGGCGCGGTTAGCCCGATCGCATCGTCGATCCAGTACTTCCGCAAGGAGTACCTGGCCCATCTCGAGTACGGTGGCTGCCCCTTCGACCCGGAGGCGGCCACCATCTTCGCCGGGGGCACGTGATGTCCACTTCCACGAACGCGCCAGCTTCCGGCTCGAACGTGCCCGAGGTGCGCCAGCCCGAGCCGGTCAGCGTCACCATCGACGGGATCGAGCTAACCGTGCCGAAGGGCACGCTGGTGATCCGGGCCGCCGAGATGTTGGGCATCGAGATCCCGCGGTTCTGCGACCATCCACTGCTCGACCCGGTCGGCGCCTGCCGGCAGTGCCTGGTCGAGGTGGAGGGGCAGCGCAAGCCGCTGGCCTCATGCACCACCACGGTGACCGACGGGATGGTGGTCAAGACGCAGCTGACCTCGCCGGTGGCGGACAAGGCCCAGGCCGGGATTATGGAAATGCTGCTCATCAACCACCCCCTGGATTGCCCGGTCTGTGACAAGGGCGGCGAGTGCCCGCTGCAGAACCAGGCCATGACCGCGGGAGCCCCGGACACCCGCTTCGACGACGCCAAGCGCCTGTTCGAGAAGCCGATCGCGATCTCATCCCAGGTGCTGCTGGACCGGGAGCGCTGTGTGCTGTGCGCGCGCTGTACCCGGTTCTCTCAGCAGGTCGCCGGCGACCCGTTCATCGAGATGCTGGACCGGGGCGCGCTCCAGCAGGTCGGCATCTACGAACAGCAGCCGTTCGAGTCCTACTTCTCCGGTAACACCGTGCAGATCTGCCCGGTGGGCGCACTTACCGGCGCTAAGTATCGCTTCCGGGCCCGGCCGTTCGACCTGGTGTCCACGCCTTCGGTATGCGAGCACTGCGCGTCCGGCTGCGCCCTGCGGACCGACCATCGACGCGGCAAGGTCATGCGGCGACTGGCCGGTGACGACCCTGCGGTGAACGAGGAGTGGAACTGCGACAAGGGCCGCTGGGCGTTCCAGTACGTCCGAGCCGCGGACCGGATCACCAACGCGATGGTGCGCGACACCGATGGCGCACTGGTGCCGGCGTCCTGGCCGGAGGCGCTGGACGTAGCGGCCCGCGGGCTTGGTGCCGCAGCCGGCCGAGCCGGTGTGCTCACCGGTGGCCGGCTCACGCTCGAGGACGCCTATGCATACGCCAAGTTCGCCAGGCTCGCGCTGCACACCAACGACATCGACTTCCGGGCCCGGCCGGAGAGCGACGAGGAGACCGCGTTCCTCGCGTCCCGGGTGGCTGGCAGCGGGCTCGGCCCGACCTACACCGACCTGGAGCAGGCGCCCACGGTCCTGCTGGTTGGGTTCGAGCCGGAGGACGAGTCGCCGATCGTCTTTCTGCGGCTGCGTAAGGCGCGGAAGCGGACCGCGGTGTATTCGATCGCGCCGTTCGCGTCCCGCGGCCTGGTCAAGCTCTCCGGGACCCTGCTGCCGATCGCGCCCGGCGGTGAGGCCGGGCTGCTCGACCAGCTCAGCGACGGCACCGCACCAGATCCGGCGCTGTCCGCGGCTGGGGCCGCCCTGGCCAAGCCGGGTGCGGTAATCCTGGTTGGTGAGCGCGCCGCAACGAGCCAGGGCGCGCTGTCGTCGGTGGTACGGCTGGCCCGCGCCACCGGAGCGGCGCTCGGCTGGGTGCCGCGCCGGGCCGGGGATCGCTCGGCGCTCGAGGCCGGTGCACTGCCGACGCTGCTGCCCGGTGGGCGCCCGGTGACCGACGGGTCCGCCCGGGCCGAGGTGGCCGAGGTATGGGCCGTCGACGCCGACGCGCTGCCGGCCACTCCCGGCCGATCGACCGAGGACATCATCAGCGCGGCCGCGGCCGGCCGGCTCGGTGCGCTGCTGATCGGCGGGGTCGAGGTCGACGACCTCCCGGACCCGGCCGCGGCGCTGGCCGCTATCGACCGGGTGCCGTTCGTGGTCAGCCTGGAGCTGCGCGAGTCCGCGATCACCGAGCACGCCGACGTGGTCTTCCCGATCGCGGCTAGCGCGGAGAAGGACGGCACATTCGTCGACTGGGAGGGCCGGGAACGACCATTCGTCGCAGCCCTGAACAACGTCGGTATCCCGCCGGACGGCCGGGTGCTCACCGCCATCGCCGACGAGATGGACGTGCTGCTCCGGCTCGGGGATCCGGCCGCTGCTCGGCTCGAGCTGCACCAACTCGGCGTCTGGACCGGGGTACGCGCGGCGGAGCCTATGGTCCGCGCCGCATCGCCCGTGGCGGTCGGCTCCGGTGAGGCGGTCCTGGCGACCTGGCGGCTGTTGCTCGATGCCGGCCGGGCCCAGGACGGCGAGGAGCACCTGGCCGGTACGGCGCGGGCGCCGCGGGTACGGCTAGGCAAGGCCCTGGCGACCGAGCTCGGTGCGGCCGAAGGCGATCCGGTGACGGTCGGCACCGACCGAGGCCGGATCACGCTTCCGCTCGAGATCACCGAGATGCCGGACCGGGTGGTGTGGCTGCCGATGAACTCGCCCGGGTCCGCGGTTCTGCGCGAGTTGGGCGCCGGCTCC
>DATFRM010000416.1:0-4637 GCA_035263265.1 Actinomycetes bacterium | reverse complement strand
ACGGTCCGCGGGCCGTCCCGCCCGCCTGACTCTGCAGATTCGGTCATCCCGCTCCGTTTCGCTGTGCCGCTGTCACTCGCCAGGCACCGCGTGCCGCCGTACCTCACCGATCGCCGTCGGCCGCCGTGCCAGCCGCCGTGCCAGCCGCCGAGCCAGCCGCCGAGCCGTCAAGTCGGGCTGGAACGCACCGCGGCCGCAATGTCTTCCAGATCGGCTGCCGGCGCGCCGGCCCGCAGCCAGAGGAAGTATTCGACGTTACCGGCAGGGCCGGGCAGCGGGCTCGCCACGATGCCGCGGCTGCCGAGCCCGAGCTCGCCGGCTGCGGTAGCGACGGTATAGATCGCGTCGGCACGCAGCTGTGGGTCGCGCACGACTCCGCCCCGACCGAGCCGCTCCCGGCCCACCTCGAACTGTGGTTTGACCATGAGCAGGAAATCGGCGTCCGGCACCGCACAGTCGCGCAGCGCCGGCAGCACCAGCGTAAGTGAGATGAACGACAAATCGGCGACCACGAGCTGCACCGGCGATCCGCCTAGCTGCTCGGCGGTCAGCTCCCTTACGTTGTGCCGGTCGAGCACCGTCACCCGCGGATCGGTCCGCAGCGACCAGGCCAGCTGCCCATAGCCGACATCGACCGCGACCACGTGTGCCGCGCCGCGTCGGAGTAGCACGTCCGTGAACCCGCCCGTGGAGGCGCCGGCGTCCAAACAGCGGCGGCCGCTGACCAGCAACCCGCGCGGTTCGAACGCGTCCAGCGCGCCGGCGAGCTTGTGCCCGCCGCGCGAGGCGTAGTCGGGGTCTAGCCGGGTCTCGGCCAGCACGATCGGGGCAGCCGGATCGACTTGGGTGGCGGGTTTCGCGGCGACCTGCCCGGCGATGCTGACCAGCCCATCGGACACCAGCTGAGCGGCCTGCTCTCGTGATCGGGCCAGACCGCGCCTGACCAGCTCGGTATCCAGCCGCGTCCGCCGGGCCACCGAACGTTCCTAGCCGTCGTCGTCGAGGTCGGCCAGCGTGTCCTGCAGGCGCCGGTGGACCTCTTCGTACACCGCGACGTGCTCGGCCGGCGGCTGCCCGACAATATCGGCGAGCCCGGCGAGCGCATCGTCGACCCGCGCGTCACCGGTCTCCGGGGGCGGGTCGACCCGGTCGTCCCGCTCAACGTCTCGGTCGTCAATCCGGCCGTCGCCCCGGTCGTCGCTCGCCTCCGGCGGCTGGGCGGGCCTGCCGTCCCGGGCCGTCGGCTGGTCGGTCATGTGTACTCCTCGCGGATGTTCGAGACTGCCCGCTGGCCACGGTACCGTCCCGGAGCCCCTGTACCGGATCGGAGCCGCCTTCCTGGAAGACCGTTCGGGTGCGCTACCGTGCACCGCCATGGCCACCCTCGAAGAGTGCCGCGCAGCGCTGGCCGGCCTCGCCGCCCAACTCGGCGGCATGGATCCCGCCGAACGCCAGCGCAAGGTAGCCGATCGGACGCTGAGCTGCCGCGTACCAGACCTGGACGTGACGTTCAGCGGTCGGCTGAAGGATGGCCAGCTGATCGACATCACCACCGACCGGCGCGATCGGGCCCAGATCAGGCTCACCATGGACAGCGACGTACTGGTCGCACTGGCCGGTGGGCACCTCAACCTGATCAGCGCATGGACCAGCGGCAGGTTGAAGATCGACGCGAGCATCGCGGATCTGCTTCGGCTCCGTGCCCTGTTCTGAGCCGGCGCCGCGCGGAACGGGGCGCGCATCCGCCGCCCAGCGGCGGTCAGAGTCCCAGCCGGGACAGCGCGGTCGAAGCGGCCGGTGCGCTCGTTGTGGCCGCGGTCCAGCTGGCCGCGCAGAGCGCCCGCAGCCCGTCGATCGGATCGCCGGACCCGTCGATCTCCAGTTCGCCGTCGCGCGCCCGGGCGTGCCAGCCCGCGCAGCGATACCCGTCGCGGTCGTTGGTGATATCAGGGTGTGTCGCGACTAGCCCCCGCAGGTCGGCAGCCAGGTAGCTGGGCCGCTGCTCGGGCGGGGCGGCGACCAACGCGGCCGGCCGGGTGACCCCGGTGAGCACGAGCAGGCTTGGCGACCCAGCCTTGACCGCGCCTTCGATGTCCGTATCGAGCCGGTCGCCTACCACCAGCGGATCCTGCCCTCCGGTGCGAGCGACCGCCTCCCGATGCAGTGGCAGTTCCGGCTTGCCGGCAACCAGCGGCTGCTGCCCGGTGGCGGCCTGGATGGCCCGTACCAGCGTGCCGTTACCCGGCGCGATCCCGCGCGCTGTCGGGATGGTCAGGTCGGTGTTGGTGGCCACCCAGAGCAGCCCGGCGTTGACCGCGTACGAACCCTCGGCAAGCTGCCGCCAGTCGACGTCGGGTGCGTACCCCTGGACCACCGCGACCGGGTTGTCATCGAGCGAGCGGACCGGTCGTAGCCCGCGCTCGCCCAGTGCCGCGACGATGCCCGCACCGCCGACTACCAGCACGGCTGAGCCGGCCGGCACCCGGGCCGCAACAAGGCGCGCCGCGGCCTGGGCGGATGTGACGATATCCGCCGGCTCCGCATTGATACCGAGCGTTCGCAGCTGGGCGGCGACCTCGTCCGGTGTCCGGGCCGCATTGTTGGTGATGTAGGCCACTCGCATCCCGGCTGCCCGGGCCGCGTCGATCGCGGCCGCCGCATGCGGGATCAGCGCCTCGCTCCGGTAGACGACACCGTCCAAGTCCAGTAGGGCTGCGTCATAGCGCTCGGCCAGCGGCCGCGCGGACCCGGTCAGCACCACTCTGATACCTGCTACTCACGGGCCCGTAGCGTCGCGCGGACCTGCCGCAGGGCGTCGGCATAGTGCTTGGCCGTAGGTCGCATCGCGACCGCCATTGCCAGATGTTCGGCCGCGATCGGGAGATCGCCCAGTCGCCAGCAGGCCAGCCCGTAACCGAAGTGGGCGTAGTCGTCATCCGGATTGGCCTCTAGCAAAGCCCGGAATTCGGCTCTGGCAGCCGGATACTGGCCGGCATCGAACTCGGCCCGGGCCAGCCCCTCGCGGATGCTATGGGACGTCGGTTCGGCCTCGGCGGCGTGCCGTAAGAGCTGGGCGGCCGCAGCGGCATCGCCGCCATCGAGCAGGTGCATACCGCGCCGGTACCAGTCGTAGAGCTCGCCGGCGGGCTGGCCGTTGCCGGTCCGGCGCTCCACGGCCGGATCTTCGCCGGCTGTGTCTCCGTTGTCGTCATTGGCGTTCGCGCCGTGCCGCTGGTCATCCGCTTGAGTCATCAGGCCGCCCGTCTCGTTGTGTCGGCGCTCCAACGTACGATGCCCGCGATGGCTATCCACCGCACCTCGCTGTCCGCCACCGGCACGCTGGAACTCGCGCCGTTCCGCGGCGTGCGCTACGACCCTGCCCATGTTTCCGATCTGGCCGCGGTCACCTCGCCGCCGTACGACGTGATCGAGCCCGACCGAGTCCCGATGCTGGAAACGGCCGATCCGCACAACGTGGTCAGACTCATCCTTCCACGCGACAACGTCGAGCACAGCGCGGGGCGATACCGGCATGCGGCGGCCGCACTCACCAAATGGTTGCAATCCGGTGTGCTAGCGGTTGATCCGGAGCCGGCGCTGTACGTATACGAGCAGGTGACCGCCATCAGCGTGCAGCGTGGCCTGATCGGTGCGCTCGGCCTGCGGCGGCCGGACGAGCGAGTGATCCTTCCGCACGAAGATCACATGCCCGGACCGGTGGCGGATCGGCTCGAGTTGATGCGGGCGACGCGGGCCAATCTCGAGCCGATCCTGCTGGCCTACGAGGGTGGCGGACCCGCGAGCGACGCGGCCGAAGGTGCGATCCGGCAGCCGCCACTCATCTCAATCGTGACGCCTGACCGGGTCAGGCACCGGCTGTGGCGGATCACCGAAGCGCCGATTCTTGCGGCCATCGCGGCCGACCTCGCGCCTCGGCAGGCCCTGATTGCCGACGGCCATCATCGGTACGCCACCTATCTCCGGCTGCAGACTGAGTGCCGGGCCTCCGGAATGGGTGCCGGGCCTTGGGACTACGGTCTGGCGCTACTGGTGGATTCGAGCCGGTATCCGCTCGAGCTGCGAGCCATCCATCGGGTGCTGCCGAAACTGCCGGTCGAGGACGCGCTCGCCGCGGTGGCGCCTTATGCCCGGGTGACCGAGCTTGCGGTTGACCTGGGAGGTAGTCCTGGCTTGGGCGAGGCACCAGACTTCCCCGGCGATCACTCCTACGACGCGCTGCCGGTGCCCGATATGGATGCCATCGCGCCGGCTCACGGCACCGCATTCCTGGTCGTCGGCGAGGGTCGGCAATGGGTCGTCACCGATGTGGATCCGAAGCTGCTGGCCGCGGCCGTGCCGACCGACAAGCCGAACCGGTGGCGCCGGCTGGATGCCGCGGTCCTCAACCATGCGTTGCTCGAGCGGGTGTGGGGGGTGACCGACGACGTCGAACAGGTGACCTACCATCACGACGCACGGCAGGCGGTGCGCACGGCGGCCAAGACCGGCGGGACCGCGATCCTGCTCCGCCCAGTCGACGTGGAGACGATCGTCGAGCTGGCGGCCGAGGGCATTCGGATGCCGGGTAAGTCCACGTCGTTCGGCCCGAAGCCGCGGACCGGGCTGATCCTGCGAAC
>DATFRM010000415.1:0-6948 GCA_035263265.1 Actinomycetes bacterium | reverse complement strand
CCGAGTGGTGGGTGAGAAGCGGGCCAGGCAGATCTGGTTCCTGCTCGACCTGTACGACGCGGCCACCGCCGAGCGCTGGGGGCTGGTCAACGAGGTGGTCGCACCGGAGGAGCTGATGCCGACCGCGCTGGCCTGGGGCCGAAAGATCGCCTCATACTCGCCGACCGCGCTGCGCTTCCTCAAGCACTCGTTCAATGCCGACACAGACCACATCGCGGGCACCTCGCATCTGGCGTTCGACGGGCTCGAGCTGTTCGTCCACAGCGACGAGGGCATGGAGGGTGCCCAGGCGTTCGCCGAGAAGCGCCCGCCGGACTTCACCCGCTTCCGCTGAGGCAGGCAGTCGCGTTCTAGTGGCCGCGGAACGCTTCCTCCAGCCACCAGGACCCGCGGTCCCGGGTGACCTTCGCATCGATCAGGAACGGGCGCTCCCGTGGTCCGCTCAGCCAGTCCCGGAGCGGGTCAAGGTCCGCGGATTCCGTGACGGTGATCGCGTCGGCGCCGAAGCCGCGGCCGATCGCGGCCAGGTCGGTGTCCGGGAATTGCACGATGTCCAACGGGAAGCCATCCGGACCGAAGTGATGCACCTCGGCGCCGTACCCGGCGTCGTTGTACACCAGGATCACCATCGGCAGGCCGAGCCTGACCACGGTCTCCAGCTCAGCGATCCCCATCAGTGCGCCGCCGTCGCCGAGTGCGGCCACCGGCAGCCGGTCCGGCCTGGCCAGCGCTGCTCCGATCGCGGTGGCCAGGCCCAATCCGATCGACTGGAACGCCTGCGTGAAGCAGAAGCCGCCGCTGTCGGGCACCGCCAGGAACATGCTCGGATAGCCCATGAAATTGCCGGAGTCGACGGCCACGATCCGCTCGGTCGGCAGCAGGTCATCGACCGCGACGGTCAACATTCTCGGGTCGATCTGACCGGCCCCGGACGTGTCCTGGTACGGCACGTCGCGCCAGCGTCCGGCGGCGCGGATCCGCTCCCGGATAGCCGGGGTGCGGTAGCCGATCACTGTGGCCGAGCGCCGATCCAGCTCGGCCAGCGTCTCGGTCGCCGCCACCGCGACATCGGCCACGATCCCGAGCCGGACCGGCTGGTTGAGGCCGATCGCGTCCTGCTCCAGGTCAACCTGGACAACCGCGGTGCCCGGCCGGATCAGCGCGCCATGCCGGGTGGTCCACATCGACAGTGTGCATCCCCAGGCCACGATGGTGTCCGCACTCGAGATCAACTCGGCGGCGAGCGGGGTGGCGAACCCGCCGGACACGTCGAGATCCCACGGATTGCCGACGAACAGGCCCTTGGCGACCGCCGAGGTGGCCAGTAGTGCGCCGCACCGGTCGGCGAGCTCGTCGAGCACGCGCGCGGCGCCGGCCAGCATCGCCCCGCGGCCGGCGATGAAGACCGGACGGCGGGCCGCCATGAGTACGTCGACCAGCTCGCTGATCGCCTCCTGGTCCGGGGCCGGCGAGGTTCCGGCCAGCGATGCTTGGCCCGCGGTCGGCGGCGGTGGCCGGCGGACCGCGGATGGGCAGTCGGCCGCCTGCACGTCCAGCGGCATGCTGAGGAACACCGTGCGCCGCTCGGCCGCGGCCAGCCGGTAGGCCATCGCCGCGTCCGCGACCGCGGTGTCGGCCGACCCGAGCCGCACGTGCGCCGCCCCAACCGCGGCGGCGAGTCCCGGCTGATCGATCCGGAAGTTCGACTGGACCGCGCCGGCCGCGGTATCTGCGGCCAGCGCGATCAGCGGCGTTCGGCTCTTCGCCGCCTCGGTGAGCCCGGTCATCGCATTGGTAAGCCCGGGCCCCTGGTGCACGCTGAGCACGCCAACCTCGCCGCACATCCGGGCATAGGCATCCGCCGCGGTCGCGGCGCCTGCCTCGTGACGGGTGGGTACGAACCGGGCTCCGCCCGCGATCAGCGCGTTCGTCACGTGGAAGTTGCCGGAGCCGACCACCCCGAACACGTGCGTCGCGCCGAGCTCGGCGAGCGCCCGGCCGACCGCCTCGGCGACGTTCATGGGTAGCGCCTGCGTCAGCCCTCGACCAGCGCCAGCACCCGGGCCGGGCTACCGGAACCGCGCACGATCGGCAGCGGGCTCGCGATGACAACCGCTCCGGTCGGCGGCAGCTGGGCGACGTTCTGCAGCTGGGTCAGCCCGTACTTGTCGGCGCCGAGCAGGAACGAGTGGCACGGGAACGGCGGGTCGAACGAATGCGCCGTACCGGCGTCGGTTCCTACCGTCTCGACGCCCAGGCCGCGAATCGGCGCCTCCTCGGCGAGCCAGCGCGCGCATTCCACCGAGATGCCCGGCGTGTGCGGACCGGTCTCATTCGCGTTCAGGAACGCGGCCTGGTCGATGGATCTGGCATCCCAGCCAGTGCGGTACAGCAGCCATCCGTCCTCGGGCAGCCGACCATGCTCGTCCTCCCAGGCGCGGATGTGGTCGATCTCGAGCAGGAAGTCGTGGTCGGCGGCGGCCTCGTCGCTGTAGTCGAGCACGGCTGCCGGGCCGATCAGGTTCCGAGCCGGCACCTGGGCGACATCGGCGAGATCCTTACCGGTGACCCAGTGGATCGGCGCGTCGAAGTGGGTGCCGACGTGCTCGCCGGCGCTGAAGTTGTTCCAGTACCAGGCCGGACCCCGCTCGTCGTAGTGGCTGATCTCGTCCCGGCTGAACGGCGCCGAATTTCCGAACGGTGGCGGCAGCTGGATGATCGGCGTCTCTTCGGACAGCGGCGCGGTGAGATCGACGACCCGGATCGATCCGGAGGACAGGCTGTCGAGTAACCGAGCGAGCACGGACATGATCACTCCCCACATCCAGGCGGCAGAACCGGTCGATCATCGACCTTAGCGGCGACCGGACGCAACGCCTCCAGGGCGTCGTTTGATCACAACCGGGGTGCCGGCACTGAGCAGATGCGGTTCGCCGCGGATCGTGATCTCCAGCGGTTCGCCCTCGGAGACGAGGTAGCGCTCCTCGTCGTGCGTCAGCTGCACCCGAATCTGCCGATCGCAGAACCGCATCGAGAACGCCAGCGAGTTCCAGATGCGCGGCAGCCTCGGAGTGAGCGACAGCCGGCCGTCGTAGTCGCGGACGCCACCGAACCCGAAGACCAGCGTCGACCAGACGCCCGCGGCGGCCGCCACATGAACCCCGTCCGAGGCGTTGCCGGCGATGTCGGCGAGATCCATCAGCAGGGCGTGGTTGAAGTACTCGATGGCCTGGCGTTCCTCGCCGATCTCCGCTGCGACGATGCTCTGCACACAGGCCGACAGCGACGAGTCGCCGGTCGTCAGCGGGTCGTAGTACTCGAAGTTGCGGCGCTTCTGCTCCGCCGAGAACTCATCGCCGAGCAAGAACATCGCCAGCACGATGTCGGCCTGCTTGATCACCTGGTACCGGTAGATCACCAGCGGGTGGTAGTGCAGCAGTAGCGGGAACTTCTCGCGCGGTGTGTTGGCGAGGTCCCAGACCTCCCGCTCCAGGAAGGTGGTGTCCTGCGGGTGGATGCCGCGCTTCTCGTCATACGGCACGTACATCGCGGCCGCCGCGCGTTCCCACGACTCGATCTCGCCAGGGGCCAGGGCGACGTCATGGACCAGGGCGGTGTAGTCGCCGGGGCGTTCATCCCGCAGCCTGCGCACGGTGGCGGCGGCGAAGTTGAGGTTCAACCGCGCCATCAGGTTGGTATAGGTGTTGTCGTTGACCACCGTGGTGTACTCGTCGGGCCCGGTCACCCCGTGAATGTGGAACTGTCCATCGGAACCGTAGAAACCGAGGTCCTCCCAGAGCCGGGCGGTCTCCACCAGGATCTCGGCACCGACCTCACCGAGCAGGCCGAGGTCCCCCCGGATGTTGGCGTAGCGCTGGATCGCGTACGCGATGTCCGCGTTGATGTGGTACTGCGCGGTGCCCGCTTGATAGTTACCTGAGGCTTCCTCGCCGTTGATGGTCCGCCATGGGAACAGGGCGCCGCGCTGGCTCATCTCCCGCGCCCGATCACGGGCCCGATCGAGCATGCTGTGCCGGAACCGGAACTGGTTGCGGGCCATCCTCGGCTGTGTATACGACAGGAACGGCAACACGTGCAGTTCGGTGTCCCAGAAGTACTGGCCCTCGTACGCGTGCCCGGTCAGTCCCTTCGCCGGGATGCCGCCCGCGCCCTCGGCCCGCCACGACGCCTGTGCGACCTGGTACAGGTTCCACCGAATCGCCTGCTGCAGCCGTACCGGGTTGGTCTTCGATTCGGCCTGGACGTCGGCCCGATCCCAGAACCGGTCCAGGTTCTCTCGCTGCTTGGTCAGGAGCGGGTCGAACCCGTCCCGAACCGTACGGTCCAGGGAGCGGCTGCAGCGGTCGACGAGCTCGCGCACCGGGATGCTGCGGGACGCCTGGTAGGTCGCGTATTTGGTGATCTTGATCGGTACTCCCGGCTGTGCGTCCGCGGTCAGGACGAACTCGCCCGTGTCGTCGTCGACGGAGACGGCCGTCTGATAGGGACAGTCGGCCTGCACGGTGTGATCCACCCCGACACCAAGCGTCATCCGGCTGTTCGTGGTCTGGTAGCCAAGCAGGATCCGCGCACCCTCGGCATCGTGGACATGCGCGTTGAGCACCCGCCGCGGGAGCACGGTCGCCAGCCGCGGGTCGCGCCGCCGCCATTCCTGCTTCTCGTCGATCGGACGGGTGTCCTGACGGTTTACGACCTGGGAGGAGATCGCGACGGGGGCGGGGTGATCCAGCAGCGTCACCTCGTAGGTCATCGCGATCACGTGCCGATGCTCGAGCGAGACCAGCCGACTCGAGCGCACCTGGACGTGTTTCCCGTCTGCCATCGCCCATACGAACTCGCGAGTCAGGATCCCGTTCCGCATGTCGAGAACCCGGGCGTAGTCCCGGACCCGCGCGGTAGGCAGGGACAGCGGTTCGTCGTCGACGTACAGCTTGATGATCGTGGAATCCGGAACGTTCACGATCGTCTGGCCGGTCCGGGCCAGTGCGTGCGCCTCCTCCGCATGCACGATGGGCCACGTCTCGTGAAAGCCGTTGATGAACGTGCCGGGGGACAGCACCGGCCGCCCCTCCTCAGAGCTACCGCGGACGCCGACGAACCCGTTGCTGAGCGAAAAGATGGTCTCGGCCCGCTCCGCGTATTCGCGCGTGTTTCGGGTCTCGATCAGCTTCCACTCGTCCGACGGGTAGATGTGCTCCGGCGGTAGCACATACTTGCGCTTGAGCATGGACGAACCGTAATCCACGGACCTGAGATCTGCTCGCGGCCATCCCCCAATCTCTCGGGGTAGCCCCCGGTAGAAGATCAGGGTTGTCCCCAATGTGCTGGCCGACCGGGCCACCTAGCGTGTTGATCGCAGAGACAGGCCCACGGGGAAGGACATGAGATGGGACCCAGTGGACGGTTGGCGGTCGCGCTCGGCGCGGCTGGGGCGATGCTGGCGCTCAGTGCCTGCAACGTGATGGAAGAGCACCGGTTCGGGCAGAACGACTCCGTTTCGGAGACGGTCCGGCAGATCAGGATCGAAGGCGGCTCGGGGAGTGTCTCGATCGACACCGGATCGGGCTCCACTACCTCGATCCGCCAGACGGTTCAGTACCGGGGTGATCGGCCGACGGTGGCCACGCACCGGATGGAGGGCGACACGATGGTGCTGGACACCGACTGTGGCCGGAACTGCTCGGCCGACTATCGGGTCACGGTGCCGGCGGGCGTGGTGGTCAGCGGCCGGGTCGGTTCGGGTGACATCTCCCTGACCGGCATGGCCAGCGTCGACGTCGAAACCGGCTCGGGCACCATCACGGCGCGGGACGTGACTGGCAACGTCACGGCCCAAACCGGCTCGGGTGACATCAATGCGCGCGATATCGGCGGCAACGCTCAGGTGCACACCGGCTCGGGGACCGTCACGGTGTCCGACGTGGCCGGCACCACCAACGCCGACGCGGACTCCGGCGATGTCAACGCCCGTGACGTCACCGGTAGCGTCGACGCCGTCACCGGCTCGGGCACGGTCGAGGTAACGCTTGCGGCTCCGACATCGATCAGAGCTCAGGCCGGAAGCGGCGATGTCACCCTCACCGTTCCGGACGGCAGCTATCGGGTCGTGGCGTCCACGGGCAGCGGCGATCAGCACATCACGGTTCCGAGCGATCCCAGCGCGCCGAACACGCTCGAAGCGCACACCGGCAGTGGCGAGCTCACGATCCGCCCGGCCTAGTCGCACAGTTCTACCCCGTGTCCCTCAGGCTCCACCCAGCGTCAGTAATCACGGCGGATCGCCTATGGACGTTGGCGGTCAACCGCAACCAGAACCTGCTCGGCAAGACGATGCTGGTCGCCAACCGGGGGGTCGATTCGGTCGGCGCCTTACGACCGGACGAATGGGCCGACCTTCACGATCAGGTCACCCGAGTTACGACGGCACTAGACGACCTGTTCCGGCCCGACCACTACAACTACGCGTTCCTGATGAACGCCGATATCCAGGTGCACCTTCATGTGATCCCGCGGTATCGCGAGGTGCGCAGCTGGCACGGTGAGACGTTCTCCGACCCGCATTTCGGCACGCTGTTCGGCACCGAGGTGCGACTACTGAATGAGGACGCGCTGGCGTCACTCGCCCGCCGCGATCCGGGCGTGCATGTCGTAGCGGCTATCCGGGGCGCCGCCGGTTCGCGGCGGCTAGGGGTCGTAGTAGTTGGGTGGGGGTTGGTGGTAGCGCTTGCCAGTTGGACTGATCCAGGTGATGGATCCGTCGGGGTTCCGGGTCAGGGTCCAGGGTCCGTGTTTGGCGCGGTGGTGGCGTCGGCATAGTGCGGTGAGGTTGTCGGGGCAGGTGGTGCCGCCGGCTTGCCAGGTTCGGCAGTGGTCGAGGTCGCAGCGGTGGGCGGGTTGGTTGCAACCGGGGAATCGGCAGACCCGGTC
>DATFRM010000414.1:0-5526 GCA_035263265.1 Actinomycetes bacterium | reverse complement strand
GATCCAGACCTGGGTGCAGTCAATCCTGGCTCCCACCCGAGTTGCCGTGATCATGACGATGGAACCGGTGTTCGCCGGCGTGTTCGGCGTGCTGCTCGGTGGCGACGACCTGACCGTTCGGCTTCTGGTTGGCGGCGGGCTGGTGCTCACCGCGATGTACCTGGTCGAGCTCGGCCCACGCCGGGCCGCGGACGCCGGGGTCGGGCGGTTGGAGGCGTAGCACCGAGTGCGGCCGGGACGAACTGCACCCCGGAAACGGTTCGAGGCACGGCAGCCAAACGCTGGAGGCGCGGCGTCGAACGGGCTTACGCTCCCCTGCCATGAGGGCGCGCCGCGTGCTCGCCATCGTGGCGGCCGGGGTGGCATTGACCGCCGCCACCGGTTCTTGCGCGACGCTTCCCCGGCCGAACCGGGTCGAGGCGGCCGCCGCGGGCCCCGGCACCAGCCTGACCGCCGGCGACCGGCTACCAACCGTCAAACACGCACTCCAGGTCAGGACGGTTCCGGCCGGAGCGCGGATTCGGCTGACCGACGTATCCGGCGAGACCTGGGACGGCCAGACCCCGGCTAAGCGGTCGCTGTTCGAAGGGCCGGTCACGGTTGAGCTGACCCGGCCGGGCTACAACCCGGTGCGCCGCGAAGTCGATCTCGCCAAGAACCGCAACCTGACCGTCTGGCTCGATCCGACGGGCCTGCTGCTGACCAGCGAGCGGCGCTGGCCGACCGGGCCGTCGCCCAAACAGGTCGCGTATACCCCCGACGGCTCGCAGCTCTGGGTAACGCTGCTCGGCGGCCACGGCATCCAGGTCTTCAACGCGTCGACCGGGGCTCAGCTCGAGCAGATCAAGCTCGGCACCCATGGCGCGGTCGAGGTCATCTTCACCGCGGACGGCCGGCGAGCGTACGCCAGCCAGATGGAGACCGCGTCGGTGTACGAGATCGATACCCGCACCTATCGGGTACGCCGCCAGATCGACGGCAAGGGGTCGTGGAGCAAGGTGCTCGCACTGTCTCCGGACGAGCGGACGCTGTACCTGGCCAACTGGGTCAGCGACGACATCTCCGAGATCGACCTGAAGTCGGGGACGGTGCGCCGGCTCATCCCGACCGTGGACACCCCGCGCGGGCTCTACCCCACCCCGGACGGCAAGCGGCTCTATGTCGCCGGGTACGGCCATGGCGAGATCGCGGTCATCGACCTGGCCACCTACCGGCAAAAGGTGCTGCTACGCACCGGCGGAGCGATGCGGCACCTGGTCGGCGACGCAACCGGCACGACCGTGTACGCCGACGACATGGCCAAGGCAGTGGTCTTCGCGGTGGACACCGCCACCGACAAGGTGCGCCGGCTGGCCGACGTCGACCGGAACCCGAACACGATCGATCTGTCGCCGGACGGCCGAGTGCTGTTCGTATCGTGCCGTGGCCGCAACGGCTCGAACTACTACCTGCCGGGCCCGGAGTGGGGCTCGGTCGTGCTGGTGGACACCCGAAGCGGCAAGCTGCTAGACGCGATCGTGGGCGGCGACCAGACCACCGGTTTGGACGTATCCGCGGACGGACGGCAGCTGGCCTTCTCCGACTTCCTCGGCGACCTGGTCCGTACCTATGCGGTCCCGAACTACGACACGCTGGCCGGCGGGAACGGCGGCCGGGTCGCTGCCCATTACGCCGATCTGCGGAAGTGAGTAGCCGGGGTCGACGTCAACGGGCCTGCCGGGGCAGCCGCGGGCGGATCGGGGTCGTATCGTCCGACTCCTCCTGCCAGGTATAGCGCTGCTCGGTCCAGACCTCGCCGACGTTGTGGTAGCCGCGCTCCTCCCAGAAACCGCGTCTGTTGTCCGGCAAGTACTCGATGCCGCGCACCCACTTTGGGCCCTTCCACGCGTATAAGTGCGGCACGACCAGCCGCAGCGGGAAGCCGTGCTCGGCGCTCAGTGGTTGCGTGTTGCGCCAGCTCGCCAGGATCGCGTCCGCGGCAAGGAAGTCGGCCAGCCGGAGATTGGCGCTGTACCCGTACTCCGCCCACACCATCACGTGGGTGGTGTCCGGCGCCGGCGGGACCCGCTCGACGATCTCGGTGGTGGCTACCCCCTGCCAGTTACCCCCGGTGAGGCTGAACTTGGTCACGCAGTGCAGATCGGCGGCAACGGTTATCTGGGGCAGCCGGCAGTACTCGTCCCAGCTCCAGCCGTGCTCCCCGCCCACTTCGGTCGCCCCGAACACCCGCAGGTCCCAACTGTCCGGGCGGAATCTCGGCACCGGACCGTAGTGCAGGACGGGCCAGTCGGTCGCCTCGTGCTGCCCCGGTGGCAGCCCGGCATCGGACTCCGGGCGTTCGTCCGGGCTTGGCTGCGCCGTCATCGCGCCATCCTGGCAGACGTCGGCGTCAGCGGATACCCGGCGCAGCTCGGACACGGCCCGCTAGACTGTTGTTGTGCAGCATGTGCGCTGGTTCTTTTATCGCAGCCGGCCCGGCAAGTTCCGGGCGGGCGGCACGACCGGCGCGAGCTAGTCACCGCTCGTCTCACGGACCCCGGGTCGACTACCCGGGGTCTTTGCTTTGCCTGGACCGGATCGAGAGGACGGCAACGGCCATGGTCGTGGTCATGAGTACCGACGCGGACGACACCCAGATCGATGCCGTGGTGGCCCGGGTCACCACCGCCGGCGGCGATGCGTTCGTCAGCCGCGGCGTGAGCCGGACGATCATCGGTTTGGTCGGTGACGTCGAGCAGTTCCAGTCGCTCAACCTGCGTGCGTTGCCCGGCGTCGCCGACGTGCTGCGGGTGTCCGTGCCATACAAGCTGGTAAGCCGGGAGAACCACCCATCGATGAGCACGGTCTACGTGGGCGGGGTACCGATCGGGCCGGATACGTTCACGCTGATCGCCGGACCGTGCGCGGTGGAGTCAGCCGAGCAGACGCTGGCCGCGGCGCTGATGGCCAAGGCCGCCGGCGCCGTGCTGCTTCGCGGTGGCGCGTTCAAGCCGCGCACGTCGCCGTACGCGTTCCAGGGCCTCGGCCGGGCCGGCCTGGAGATCCTGGCGGCGGTCCGGGCCGAGACCGGGCTGCCGGTCGTCACCGAAGTGGTGGACGCGCACGACGTCGAGCTGGTCGCCTCATACGCCGACATGCTCCAGGTGGGTACCCGGAACATGGCCAACTTCGCGCTGCTGCAGGCGGTCGGCGAGGCGCGCAGGCCGGTCATGCTCAAGCGCGGCATGAGCTCGACCGTCGACGAGTGGCTGATGGCCGCCGAATACATCGCCCAGCGCGGCAACCTGGACATCGTGCTGTGCGAGCGCGGCATCCGCACGTTCGAGACGGCCACCCGCAACACGCTGGACATCTCGGCCATACCGGTTGCGCACGGGCTGTCACACCTGCCCGTGGTGGTGGATCCGTCGCACGCCGGCGGGCGCCGTGATCTGGTCGTGCCGCTGTCGAAGGCCGCAATCGCGGTCGGTGCCGACGGGATCATCGTCGACGTGCACCCGACGCCGGAGACAGCGCTGTGCGACGGACCGCAGGCGCTGGTCAGCGACGACCTGCGAGCGCTGGCCCAGGCGGTGCGGCTGCTGCCGCCGCTACTGGGGCGGGTGCCGCACCTGGAGCCGGCCCCGGCGTAGCCGGCCCCGGCGTAGCCGGCTTGATGATTCCCCGGCTCCAGCGTCAGGTAAGGTTAGGCGAACCTAACCACCCGACAGCTTGGACCGCTCCTACATGTACGTCTGCATCTGTGCCGGGGTGACCGACGACGAGGTGAAAGCCGAAATCGCCCGCGGAGCCGACTCGATCGAAGAAATCGGCCGGCGCTGTGGCGCCGGCACCGGATGCGGCATGTGCCACGACAAACTCTGGGCCATGTGCACGATCGCGGGCGCCGGGTGTGCAAAGCTCGTTCGCGCGGGAGCCTGACGCCGGAGCCTCCACAGTGATCAGCGGCACCCCGCTGCGCGCGCGAAAGGCGCGCCTGGATCTCGAGAAGGGACCGCCGCGATGCGAGGCGATGCCGAGATCATCGGTTTCCTCAACGAGCAGCTCACCGCCGAACTGACCGCCATCAACCAGTACTTCCTACACGCGAAGATGCAGGAGAACTGGGGCCACACCAAGCTCGCGACGTACACCAGAGCCGAGTCGATCGACGAGATGCGACACGCCGAGTCGCTCACTGAGCGGATCTTGTTCCTCGAGGGCCTACCGAACTACCAGCGGCTGTTCCCTCTCAACATCGGGCAGAACCTGCAGGAGATCTTCGAGGCCGATATGGCGATCGAGCACGCGGCCATCGATCGACTCCGGCGCGGCATCGTGGTCATGCGAGAGAAGGGCGACGTAACCTCGGCCAGGCTGTTCGAGTCCATCCTCGAGGATGAGGAACACCACGTGGACTACCTGGAGACGCAGCTCGAATTGCTCGCCAAGATCGGCGAGCAGCACTACATCGCCCAGCTGATCGAACAACCCGACGCCTAACCCCCGACCGCAGGCGGGCTACCGCTTGACCAGAGCGGCGGTGAGTACGTCCATGGCGCGGGCACAGCCGGCGTCGTCGATGTCGAGATGCGTGACTAGCCGGATCACCTCGCCGCCCATCCCGGAGACCAGCACGCCCTCGGCGCGCGCCTTCTCCTCCAGTTCGGCCGCGCTGATCCCGGCTGGAGCGAGATCCAGCAGCACCATGTTCGTCTCCACATCGGCCGGATCGCACACGCCCGGAGCCGCCTCCGCCAGCGCCGTGGCCAGCCGCCGCGCTCGAGCGTGGTCCTCGGCCAGCCGATCGATGTGGTACCGCAGCGCGTAGAGGCCGGCGGCCGCCAGGATGCCGGCCTGCCGCCATGCACCGCCGAATCGGTGCCGGATCACGCGCGCCTCCTGGTAGCGGTCCGCGTCACAGATGACCAGCGAGCCGATCGGCGCACCGAGTCCCTTGGACAGCGCGACCGAGATCACGTCGAACAGATCGCCGTAGTCGGGCAACGGCACGCCGGAGGCCACGTGCGCGTTCCACAGCCGGGCGCCGTCACAACACAGCGCCACCCCGGCCGACGCGGTGAGCTCACGCAGCCGCCGCAGCGTGGCCAGCGGATAGACGGCCCCGCCGCCGCGATTGTGGGTGTTCTCCACGGCGACCGCGGCGGTGCCGACCACGTGCGGCTCGGCCGGGCGAAGCTGCGCGGCGACCGCGGTCGGATCGAGCAAACCGCGACGGCTCACAATGGTCCGTGTCTGGATTCCAGACAGCAGCGCGTGTGCTCCACCTTCGTAGGTCACCACGTGCGCGTCGGCGTCTGCCAGTACCTCCGCGCCAGGCGGACAGGCCAGCCGCAGCGCGATCTGGTTAGCCATGGTCCCGGTCGCTACGAACAGCGCCGCCTGCCGGCCGAACAGCCCGGCAACGATCTCCTCCAACTCGTTGACGGTGGGATCTTCCGCGTACACGTCGTCGCCGACCTCGGCCGCGGCGATCGCCGCGCGCATCCCCGGACCGGGCCGAGTGAATGTATCCGAGCGCAGGTC
>DATFRM010000413.1:0-3420 GCA_035263265.1 Actinomycetes bacterium | reverse complement strand
TGTCAATCTCCGGCACCCGCTGGACGTTCGATGACCGGTTCCTGCCCGACATGATTGTTTAGATCGCGGCCGTGCGCCGCGGGCGGCCCTTCGGGTTGGCGAACGCGCCGAGCTCGCGGGAGCGGTCGTGGCGGATGGGGTGCACCCGGATCACCTGGCCGTTCTTGGACAGTTGGACCGATCCGGCGACGATCGCTACGTCGACCGACTGGCGCGCCCACCGCATGCCGCACCGGTAGGGGCAGCCGGCGAAGCTGACCGAGCCGCTGCTGTCGACGATGCGGGTGACGATCAGCCCGACGGTGGCGTCGCGGGCGCGTCGTTGCACTGGCAGCCGCGGGCGGACGAGCCGGTCGACCTGGTCGGGTTTGAGCCGCTGCGCATGGGTGGCGACCAGCACCCCGGCGTGGAAGATCTCCACCAGCCCCTTCGTCACGACCACCTCGACCGGCTCACCGGCGAACGTGGCCCCGACGACGTAGTCGAACCCGGCCAGCGAGATCCGCCCCTGGCTGCTCACCCACCGGCTCACCCCGGGCGGCCGCAATGCCTCGGGCGGCCGCGGGATCGGCACGATCGGTTCGTCGACGACGACCAGGCCGGGCCCGGCCAGCGCGAACCGCTGCACCGGTGGCCGACCACCACAGGCCTGGTGCGGCCGCTCGGTGTTGTATTCGACCACCCACGCGTCCAACGCCGCCTGCGCCTGCTCGATCGACGCGTGCCCGCGGTCGTGCTCGGACAGGAACTCGGCGCGGATCGTCTTGTGCAGCCGCTCGATCTTCCCGGTCGTGGTCGGCGAGTACGGCGCCGTCAGCAGATGCTTGATCCCGTTGTCGGTGCACACCGTGTCGAACATCACCGGCCCAGGCCCCAGACCGAACCGGGCGGTGAACACCCTCCCGTTGTCGGTCAGGATCTGCTCCGGGATGCCATGCCGGTGCAACGCCTCCACCAACGCCGCGCAGACCGGCCGGGCAGTCGCCCGAGCGACCACCTTCGCGCACACCACGAACCGGGAGTGGTCGTCGATGCCGGTCACCACCTTGCACTCGCGACCGTCGGCCAGATGCAGCCGGCCCATCACGTCCAGCTGCCACAGCTCCATCGACCGCGATCGCTCCCACCGCCGGTAGTCCTCCCGCCGCCGTCGCCGTTTCTTCGCCTCCACCAGACGGTGACGCACCAGCGCCCGATACACCGACGACCGGCCCGGCAGCGGATCGACCCCGTCGCGGGCCAGCTGCCAGCGGATCCGATCCGGGCCCCACGCCGGATGGGTCCGGCGCATCGCCACCACCCTCGCCTCGATGACAGCCGGCATCTGATGCGGACACGACGCCGGCCTCGACGACCGGTCGGCCAACCCGCCCAGACCACCCTCACCGGCATAGCGGCGCAGCCACTCGTGCACCGTCTGCCGGGTCACCCCGTTGCGCTGCGCGACCCCGACCACTGAAGCGCCGTCGAGGACCTCGAGCACGGCCCGATACCGCTGCTCCACCACATCCAGCTCCACCAGCACGACCGGCTCCTCCCCGACGATCACGAGATCGCGAGGAAGGGCCGACACCAGCGGCGCGAGCGTGAGACAGCCGAAGTGTCGCCCACCTACCGGAACGACTGTCGCCCACCTACCGCAACCGCGTCCGCAACCCGTCGCCCAGGAACCGGAACCCGACCGTCAAGCATGAACCGGAGAAGCACAATTGCTGAAGCTTGACAACTCAACAGAGTTGATCTGGTGGTCGAAGCCGTGTCTGGCGCCCTCAGCGGCCAGCGCCGTGCTCTGCCAGGGCTTTTGTGAGTACGCCGCCAGGAACTCGAACCCTGACCCCGCAGATTAAGAGAAGCGCCGGGCTGTCTGGCCTACGGGCGCGCCATCGGCCATACGTAGGCAGAGCAGCCGAGCTATGGCAGGCTCCGGGCCTTGCGCTCGCCGCGTACGCATTCCTGTTGTCTTCGGCGCTTGGTCCAGGCGCAGGTCGTGCGGCTCGCGTCGTGGCCGCTCTTGGTGATCTGGGGCCCTACTGCCTGGCCATGGCGATACGCAGGCGTTCCTCTGGGTCGATGAAGTGGTCGTGATCGTCCGTGCCGAGGTCGATCTGGACCCACTTGATCTTCCCAGTGAACCTGCTGCCATGAGGGGTGTAGTCGGCGGTGACCGTGGTGCCGGACTCGTAGCCGATGTCAGTCGTTTCGTCGGCGGAGAACACCATCGGTTGGGTCGCTTCGACCCGGCCGGTACCCACCTGGGCGCCGTCGTAGTACAGGGTCACGTCGCCGCCCTTGCCCAACCCTCCGCCGTCGTAGGCGAAGTGCATGCGGACCTGGTGAGTGCCTGCCGGTAGCCGCTGATCGGCCTCGGTCATGAACTCTTGAATGCCCAGCACGTTGTAGACAAACTTGAGCGCCCCATTCTTCGTGTAGATGCACCAACCGCCGAACCGACCGCCTTGGGCGATGATCACACCCTCGGCTCCTCCGGCCGGGACGTCGAGTTCGGCGGTGACGGAGAAGGACTTGTTCTTGATACTCACGACACTGTTCTCCGACAGTCGGCCCATGCCTGGGAAGAACATCTGTGAATCCCCGCGAATGAGGGTCGGCCGGCCCGCCATCGCCGGCTCGATGCGCTCGGCGGTGCGGTCGTCCATCGGTAGCACGTTGTACTTTGTCGCCTCGATGAGCCAGAGCCGCTGGAGCTTGGCCAGCATTTCCGGCATCTCAGAGGCGAGGTTGCGCGCCTGGCTGTAGTCGTTGGCGCCGTCGTAAAGTTCCCAGATGTCGTCATCAAAGGCGGGCAAGTCGCCGCCGACCATCACCCAGGGTGTGCGGTGCTTGGTGACTGCGCTCCAGCCCCGGTGGTAGATGCCGCGGTTGGCGAACATCTCGAAGTACTGCAAGTCGTGCCGCTCCGGCGCGCCGGCGGCATCGAACGTGTACAGCATGCTGGTGCCCTCCATCGGAGACTGCTGCACGCCGTTGACCATGGTCGGTTCCGGCAGCCCCACCGCTTCCAGGATCGTGGGCGCCACATCGATGACGTGGGTGAACTGGGAGCGGAGGCCACCCCGCTCGGCGATCCCGTTCGGCCAATGCACGATCGTGCCGTTGCGGGTGCCACCCCAGTGCGAGGCAACCTGTTTGGTCCACTGATAGGGCGTGTCCAGCGCGTGAGCCCAGCCCACCGCGTAGTGGTTGTACGCCTTGGGGCCCCCGAAGTCAGCGAGCTTGCTCATCAGAAATTCCGGCGTCTCGATCTGGGGCATGCCGTTCATGTAGCCCATTTCGTTGAAGCACCCGTTCAGTGACCCTTCGGCCGAGGCCCCGTTGTCACCGATGATGTAGTAGATCAGCGTGTCGGGGAGGATCTCCAGCTCGCGCAGCGCATCGATCAGGCGACCGATGTGATGGTCG
>DATFRM010000412.1:0-6872 GCA_035263265.1 Actinomycetes bacterium | reverse complement strand
TCCGCGGCTACGTTCATGATCGCGAGAACGATCAGCGTGATCCAGTCAACCTTGATCCACGCCAGCGGAGCGATAACCGCAGCCCCGGCAGCGGCCACGAAGCCTACGTAGACCTTTACCGCCGGTGTCATCGGCCCTTGTCATTCCCATCCATGACGTAACGCCCCAGAGAGCATAAAACCGAGAAGCGCCTGACGCAGCAGAAGCGCGTCATGCTCCATCGAGCTTCACGCGCATCGGGTCAGGCGCTTCCCGGCTGATGCCTTCGGCATCACATAACGACTAGCCCCAAGTCCAGCTCGGTAACCTCACGACCCACCTCCTCGGGATCGCTGAAGTACAACGTCACCGGGCTGCGGTACGGAGTCGCCACCACACGTTCCGGACCGAGCCCACATCCCCCGTGCCGCCCAACAACTCCCGTTGGGGTCGGTCACTGCCAGCGAGTCGGCGTGGACGAGTCGAGGATCTGCTCGACCAATGTCACGATCTTCTTCACTGCTCCCCTCTCTCTCTCCTGAGAAGTGCGCCACCACCTGGCGAGCGGCGCGATCCGAGTGAAGGACGACGGGCCTGCCTGCGTCAAGCAGCCTCGCCGATACGCAGAGTAAGGAACCTCGATCCTTTACTCCCCGGTAAGCGGGCAAAGATGCATACTTTGGGATCTTTTGTCGGGTCTTTCAGCCGTGAAAACGCGCCGCGCAGCAAAACGACTTAGATTTGATCACACTACGTAGTCAGGTCCGCACCCCGAGCAACCGCGTATACGCTCGTACACGCGCGGCGTCAGAGGGTGGTGCGGGCGCCGAGGTCAGGCTTCGGATTCGAGCTCGATGCGTGCGACCCGGATCCGCTCGAGCACCTTGTCGCGGAGATCCCCGGGCACGTCGTCACAGCCGCAAGAACGATGCACCAGCGCCTTGACCGCCTTCTCCAGCCCGAACTGGTCCAGGCATGGACCGCACTCGTCCAGGTGCGCCTTGATCTTCGCCGACTCGGCCGGATCGGGCATCTCGTTGTCCAGGTACGTGTAGACCTGGTCGAGGATTTCGCTGCACGGGACCTCGTGCGGCCGGCCACAACTCATGATCCCGTGCCTTTCGGTGCTTCGGCGTTGCCGGCCAGCGCAGATAGCAGCCCGCGCTCCCTGGCATAGTCCTCGAGCAGGGCCCGCAGTTGCCGGCGCCCCCGGTGCAGTCGGGACATCACGGTGCCGATCGGCGTACCCATGATCTCGGCGATGTCCTTGTAGGGAAAGCCCTCCACGTCGGCCAGGTACACGGCCATCCGGAACTCGTCCGGGATCGCCTGCAGCGCTTCCTTGACGTCGCTGTCCGGCAGGTGCTCGAGCGCCTCGGCCTCGGCCGACTTCAGGCCGCTGGACATGTGCGACTCGGCCCGGGTCAGCTGCCAGTCCTCGATCTCCTCGCTGGCCGCCTGCTGCGGCTCGCGCTGCCGCTTGCGGTAGCTGTTGATGAACGTGTTGGTCAGGATCCGGTATAGCCAGGCCTTGAGGTTGGTGCCCTCGGTGAACTGGTGGAACGATGCGAACGCCTTGGCATACGTCTCCTGGACCAGATCCTCGGCGTCGGACGGGTTCCTGGTCATCCGCAACGCGGCCGAGTAGAGCTGGTCCAGATACGGCAACGCGTCGCGCTCGAACCTGGCCGTGCGGGCTTCCATGGTCTCCGTGACCGGACCCACCTCCTCGACCTCGGAGGTATTTACCCCGGGCGGCGAGGATATCGACCTGGTACCGGAAATCGGCCACTCGGGCCAATCCAGCGGTGAGGAGCGGTGGCTCGCAGCGAGCATCCAGGGTTCCTTCGGGTCGACGAGCGCGTCGCCGGACAGAACAGCGAATCAGACCCCTATTGTTCCCGAAGATCTCGCGATCATGGATCTCCGGGTCAGGAGGCGACCGCCAGGCGCTCTACCCAGCCTGCGACGTCGGCGGCGACCGAGGCCAGCATGGCCGACTGGGAGATGCCGCTCGACTTCGGGACCTTGAAGCCGTGATCCGCGTCGTCGACCGGCCGCAACTCGGTTCCCGGTGGGAACTCGCTGGGGCCACCGAACAGATCTCTCGTCCCCTGCACCACCAGTACCGGCACACCGGCTCCAGTCAGCTCGGCCACCCGCGACTGCTGTGGCCGACCCGGCGGGTGCAATGGGAAGGCCAGCGCGACCACCCCGCGCGCACCGGTGGCCAGTGCGGTCCGGCAGGCAACCCGAGCGCCCGCGCTACGGCCGCCCACAACCAGCCGAGTGCCGATCCGCAGTTCCTCGAGCACCGCCAGCCAGGCCCGGTCCAGCGTCGCCGGTGGCGCAGAGACCTTTCGACCGGCTACTCGCCACGGCTGCTCCACCAGCACCACGGAGATTCTCCGGCGCGGCAGTTCCCGAGCCACCACGACTAGGTCCGGGGCTTGGAGACCGCCACCGGCACCGTGTCCGAGCACGACCGTGGCGATCGGGTCCGGCGCAGTGTTCGGCAGCGCCCTGGCCGGTCCGACCGGGGTGCCGATCGTTATCGCCGACTCGCCCATCGGCCGACGATATCCGCCCGGTTCAGTCCACCGGGACGATCTCGGGCGCGCCCAGCCGGGCGGCATCCGCGGTGCGGTCGTCCGGCATCCCCTGCGAGTCCCGCTCGGCCGCCACCCGCTTGGTGTAGTGCTCGAGCTCGCGCTCGATCTGATCTGGCGTCCAGCCGAGCACCGGGGCAAGTAGCCCCGCCACTCGCTCCGCAGAGCGGGTGCCGCGGTCGAACGTCTCGATCGAGATCCGGGTCCGCCGGGTCAGCACGTCGTCGAGATGCCGGGCACCCTCGCGCGAGGCCGCGTACACGATCTCGGCGCTCAGGTAGTCGTCCGCGTCGGGCAGCGGTGCGGCCAGCGAGCGATCAGCAGCGATCAGCTCGAGCAGCTCGTCGATGAGGGCGCCGTACCGCCGTAACAGGTGCTCGATCCGGGCCACATGCAGGCCGGACTCGGCCGCGATCCGGTGCCGGGAATTCCAGCGCGCCTGAAATCCCTCCGCGCCGACCAGCCTGATCTCCTCAGTGCAGCTCGGCGGCACTCGGTCGGCAAGGGCGTGCGCGGCCGCGTCGATCGCGTCCCTGGCCATCACCCGGTATGTCGTGAGTTTGCCGCCGGCGACCACGACCAGACCGGGAACTGGGTGCCCGACCACGTGCTCGCGGGACAGCGCCGACGTCGCCTCGGTGTCCCCCCGTAGCAGCGGCCGCAGCCCGGCGTACACCCCCTCGACATCGGCGTGCCCCAGCGGGGTGGTCAGCACCGCGTTGACCCGTTCGAGTAGGTAGTCGATGTCCCGCCGGCTGGCAGCCGGGTGGGCCTTGTCCAGCGTCCAGTCGGTATCCGTGGTGCCCACGATCCAGTGCCGGCCCCACGGGATCACCAGCAGCACCGACCGCTCGGTGCGCATGATGAGCCCGGTCGAGGAGTGGATCCGGTCCCGCGGCACCACGAGATGGATGCCCTTGGAGGCGCGCACGTGGATCCGGCCGCGCTCACCGACCATCGCTTGTGTCTCGTCGGTCCATACCCCGGTCGCATTGACGATCTGCTTGGCCCGTACCACCAGATCCGTCCCGCGCTCCAGATCGCGGACCCGTACCCCGACCACCCGCTCGCCTTCGCGTAGGAACCCGACCACCCGCGCCCGGGAGGCGACCAGCGCACCGTATTCGGCCGCGGTCCGCACCAGCGTCACGGTCAGCCGGGCGTCGTCCACACCGGCGTCCCAGTACCGGATCGCCCCGGTCAGCGCGTCTCGGCGCAGCGACGGCACCAGCCGCAGCGCCTGCCGGCGGGTCAGATGCCGGTGCAGGCCGAGCGTGCCCGGATTGTCGTGGCCGAAGGAGAGCCGGCTCAGCGCGTCGTACAAAGCCAAGCCGGCGCCCACGTACGGGCGCTCCCAGCCGCGATGGGTCAGCGGATACAAGAACGAGATCGGCCGCACCAAGTGGGGGGCCAGCTGCCGCAGCAGCAGACCGCGTTCCTGCAGCGCCTCCCGGACCAAACCGAAATCGAGCATCTCCAGGTAGCGCAGCCCGCCGTGCACCAGCTTGCTCGACCGCGACGAGGTGCCGGACGCCCAGTCCCTGGCCTCTAGCAGCGCGGTGTCCAGGCCACGGGTGGTCGCGTCCAGCGCGGCGCCGGCACCGACCACCCCACCGCCGATGACGACTACGTCGAACTCGCGACCGCCGGACATCGCGTCCAGCGCCGCCTGCCGCTCGGGCGGGCCCAGGCATGCAGTCACGGCCCCATTCTTACCGGTTCGGCTACGTCCCCCTTACCGATCATTAGCGCCCGTCCAGCAGGACAAAACACCATAAAATGGGCGATCGTCTGCCGATAACGGGAGCGATGATCGGCGAGTCTGGGGCAGCTGGTCAGGCGGAGCGGCCGGCCGCCCAAGATGTCCAAGCGCCCTGGGTGTGGCCGCGGGTGGGTCGCTGCTCGCCCCGGGCCCACTCGCGCCGGCGCTCGGCCTGCTCCAGATGCCGGTCCACCAGTTCGGGCACGGTCCGTTCCAGGAAGTCGATCAGATGCTTGCCGACCTCGGTCAGCAGGTAGCCCTCACCGTCGCAGTTCGGGCACGGCTCGAACTCGGATGGAGCGGGATCGGGCTGGGATTGCGCGTGCTCGGCGAGCGCGGCCAACCGGGACACCGGATTGGTTATGGAGGTCTCGATGTGCCGGTACTTGGCGACCCAAGCGGTCCATTCGGACCCTGGCACGCGGCCGGTGCCCTCGCACTCCGGGCACGCGACTTCATACGCGCTATCCACGCCTACCGGCCTCCCTCTCCGGAGCTCTGGTGAGTGGCGCACGGCCGGACAACCGGCCATGGGGAGGACGCCCTCGATCCAGTCGAGCAGTCGTTCATCGTTCCTGCAGGTAGCGACAGCAGACACACTAGGGCAATTGTTGCCTACTAGCGACGATTTCCTACCGATTGACCTGCAAGTTAGCCCGTTCGGGGCGCGGTTGGGGGAACTGGCAAGGGTTCTGGCAAGGGTCTGCCCGAAGCGTGGTGGCGACCACACCCACGCTTCGCGCAGGAGGCCGCAGGGTGTTTCCAGCACCGGAGTCCACCCACCGCACCACCGGGCTGGTCGGCCGGCTGAACGCCGAATGGTCCGCCTTGCTCACCGCGCCGGCGAGCCGGGCCGCGGTCGACGCCTGGCGCCGCCGGGAGCCCCGGTTGGCCGGGCTGACCGATCTGGCCGAGGTCGAAGCCGCGGTCCGGACCCCGGCGCCGGAGCTCCGGACCGGCGCCGCACCGGAGCGCGCTGCGCGTGGTGCCGGCGGCACCACGCGATCCGACGCCGATCAGTTGCTGCTCGCACTGCTCCGGCAGGCGACCACGCCGGATGCGCCGTGGGCCGAGTTGGCGGGTCGCACGGTGCTGCAGCTGATGCTGCCGAAGGCGGTAGCGATCGCGCGCAGCCAGCGTGGCCGGGTTCCGGATCCCGACGATCGGATCAGTGCTGTGATCGCCTGCTTGTACGAGACGATCCGCCGCTACCCGGTGCACCGGCGACCGCGCAGCGTAGCCGGCAACCTCGGCCTGGACACGTTGCACCTATTCCAGCGCCGCACCAGCGGGGCCGCGCGGGCCGAACTGCCGACCGACCCTGCGGATCCGGTGCTCGACCCGCCGGGGTCGGGTAGCGACCCCGTTTCGGGTCTCCTCGGCTGCCTCCAGCGGGCGCTGGACTTGCAGCTGATCGGCCCGGCCGACGAGGCGGTGGCCGGCGCCGATCCGACCGCACAGCCGGAAGGCCGGGAGCGGTTGCTCGAGTTGCTGGTCTGGGCCGTCGAGCGGCATGTGCTTGCCAGCTCCGACGCCGCCCTGCTCGCGCACGCGTATGGCGCCGACCGTATTGACGACGGCACGCTGGCCGTCCGGCTCGGTTGCGACCGCAGCACCGTGTGCAAGCGGCGGCTCCGGGCGATTCGGGCGTTGCGAGGCGCCGCCATGGAGTTTCTCGCGACCGAGTTCGCTGCTGCCTGATACCGCTGCCGCGGCCGACCGAGCCCACCGAGGCCGGGTTCCGCCCTGGCCCGAACATTTCGGTCGCGGACGGCACAGCTCGGCGGCCCGCCGGCACCTACCCGAGGTGAGAGCAAGCCTCGGCAAGCGGCGATGGGCGGGTGGATGCGATGCAGCCCCTGGATGCGGCGGAGCAGCAGGTGGCCCGGGCTCGGCGGCAGGTCCACGAGCTCATCCTCAAGCTCGCCGACCAGCCCATCGACGCGGAGACCTACCGGCAGCTGCGGGCCTACCTGGACACCGAGGCCGCGCCTGCGCTGGCGGCGCTGCAAGCGCTGCGCGAGCGCGGCCCGCAGCAGCTCCGAGCGCGGATCGTCGAGCTTCTCGCCGAGGTCGAGTCCGACTCCCGCAACGCCGTGCTCACGAGCGATGGGGAGGACGGTGCCGCCGATGGCCGGGCGCAGCAAACGGCGTAGCCACAACCACCGGCGCACTACCCCACCGGTTCCGCTGGGTCCGGTGTACGACGGCGTCGACGACGACCCCGATACCCCGAGCGCCGACCTACCCGGCTGGCACGGTTCGCCGGCCGGACTCGGACTCGCGACCAGGATGGTCACGGTCGCGCTGTGGTGCGCGGTCATCGCCGGACCACTGCTGGGGCTGGCCGCGTTCGCGCACGGCGGCGGCTCCGCGAATGCGGCGGACGAAACCGCGCCGGAGATCCGGTCCGGTACCGCGCCGGCAGGCGTAGCCAGCCTGTATCTGGCCGCGTGGCTGTCCGCGGGAAGCGGCACCGAGGAGACCGTGCGCGTCTACTACCCGCAGCTCGGGAGCCTCCC
>DATFRM010000411.1:0-10831 GCA_035263265.1 Actinomycetes bacterium | reverse complement strand
GGCTCGGCTTCGCCGACTCGTTCAAACGCGCGGTAGACAGCGCACCGGGCTGAGCACAACCAAGGAGTACGAAGGTGGCGTACTTCGCCGCGTTGCTGACGCGATCGGCAGAGGGCTGGGAAGCGAGCGACATCGACCTCGACGACGTCGCCGATCTGGACGGCCTGGCCGATCTCATGCGCTCGGCGACAGTTGAAGACCAAGTGAGCCTGCTGTTCATGGAGCAGGAGGACATGTGGTTCGGCGTGGTCCGAGTGGACGGTGAGGACGACGCGCGGGTGTTCGTCTCGGACACGCGTGCCGCCGTGCGTAGTGCGTACGGCGAGATCCTGCTCGGACAGTTGCTTGCGGCCGGCGACGCCGGGGTGGAGGAGCTGCTCGAACTGGCCGAACCGGATGAGGACCAGCTGGTCGACGAGGACGAAGAGGAGGAGCCGACGAGCGTGCTGGTCGGCCCGACCGGCGACGCCGACCTGCTTGCCGACCTTGGCCTGGCACCCGACCAACTGCTCGACCTGGCCGGCCGGGAAGGGATGCTGCCGACCGAAGCTCTGGCCGTGATCGCCGAGCTGGCCGGCTGCGCGGAGGCCCTGGAGTCGGTCCGCTGACGAGAGGCTCTGAGGCAGATCCCCTCGCTGGTGGCGGGGTCGGTCCGCTCACCGCGGGTGCTTATGACGAGCCGATGCGGCAGGCCATTGCGGCGGCCCGGCTGGCGCCGGCTACCGGAGACGTCCCGGTCGGTTGTGTGGTGCTTGACCGGTCCGGCACGGTGATCGGCCGGGGTCACAACGCCCGCGAGGCAACCCGCGACCCCACGGCCCACGCCGAGCTCATCTCGCTTCGCGAGGCGGCCGCCTCGGTTGGCGAGTGGCGCCTGACCGGATGCACGCTGGTGGTCACGCTCGAGCCCTGCGTGATGTGCGCGGGCGCGATCGTGCTGTCCCGGGTGGACCGGCTGGTATATGGGGCGATCGACCCGAAGGCCGGCGCGGTCGGGTCGCTATGGGACTTGGTCCGCGATCGGCGGCTCAACCACCGCCCCGAAGTGATCAGCGGTGTGCTCGCGGCGGAGTGCGCAGAGCTGTTGCGGTCGTTTTTCGCCGACCACCGGGAGCTCGGGTAACCTTGCCCGCGGTGGCGTGTCCGAGCGGCCTAAGGAGCACGCCTCGAAAGCGTGTGAGGGGGCAACTCCTCCGTGGGTTCAAATCCCACCGCCACCGCCATCTGACCAGGCAAAACGCCTGACGGGCTGGATCCCGCCTAGATGCCCACGGTGACGGTGACGTGCCCAGCGTCGGCCGCCGCCTGGAGCGCCGCGTGGTCTCGCTCGTTCTGATCGGCGTACGCGACCGCGAAGTTCGCGACGGCCTGGTCGAACGTGTCCTTCCCGCCCAGGTACGCGGCGAGAGCGACCCGATCACCTGCGCGTGCGTGCGCGCGAGCGAGCGTCCACCCACACAGGCGCCCGTAGATCTCCATCCCGGGCGGGCCGAGCTCCTCGACCGGCACCGACCCCTTCCAGTCGCGCAGCTGGCGGATGTAGTAGTCGCGCTCGACGTCGTCGACTCCCTTGGCTCGCTGCCAGCCGAGGAAGATGTCGCTGACGGCTTGAACAAGCCGCTGACCCGCTACGACGCGCTGGCCGCAGTTGGCGTATTCGCTAGCGCCGGCGAACACCTCGAGCACCGACTGCTGGGCCTCCTTGGCCTGAAGGAACATCGGGTCGTTGCCGTCGACGCCCTCCATGAGCAGGATCCATGCCCGGGTGCCGACGCTGCCCACCCCGACCACCTTGCGGGCCAGCTGCAGCAATTGGTACTGCTCAAGCAACACCCTCCGATCGGGCTGCAGGGTGCGCCGGTAGGCCCGAACAAGCTTGTGAATTTGTTCGTAGAGCGCCGAACTGTCCAGGTCGGGTAGCAGCTCTTCGGCCGGGACGATCAGCGGCGGATCGGAGATGATCTGTGCCCTGCCGTCTACGATCCGGGCGAATTTCGAGAACGCTTGCATGTTGTCCCGGGTGCGGGCCTTCGCCAGGAGTTGCTCGGTCCGCTTGAGCCCTTTCGGCGCCAACTGCGGACCGTACTTGGCCATCACCTCGTCCATGTTCAGGTGTGCGTACCAGACGTCGAGGTTTGTCTGATCCGCAAACTCGCGCAATCCCTGCCGGTAGGCGGCAACCGTGGACAGCACGATCCTGCGGCGCGACTTGGTTTTGAAATCGTTGTCGCGTCCCGCGATCTCGAGGCTGGCGGCCAGCCGCTTGACGTCCCACTCGAAGGGTCCGGGCAGGGTCTCGTCGAAGTCGTTGAGGTCGAATACCAGGTGTCGCTCCGGGGAGGCGAAGACCCCGAAGTTGGACAGGTGCGCATCGCCGCACAGCTGGGTGCGCAGGTTCGACCGTGGTGTCTCGGCCAGATCGGAGGCCATGATCAGGGCGGCGCCGCGATAGAACGAGAACGGCGAGGTGAGCATCCGTCCGTATCGAATCGGCACCAGCTCCGGCACCCGGGTGGTGGCCTGTGACTCGAGTAGGGCAATCGGATCTCGGTCGGTGGCCGGGGAGAAGTCCGCGTGCCCGGCCAGTGGGGCCTCGGCCCGTGCCAGCTTTCCTTTGGCTACCCGCTCGGTTCTGGTCAGATGTACGACCTTCGCCGGCGGCCGCGGGCGCCGGACGGCAGGTTCGGCGACCTCCGCCGCGACGGGCGCAGGCAAACTCACGGTGTCAACCACGGCCGTCCTCCCCGGTGTCAGGGCCTGCCGATGCCGACGCCGGAAGCCCCTGACGCCTATCACAGCACCATGCGGACGTGCTGGATATAGGCCAGGGGCATCCGGTCCGGAGCCCGCTCTCTTGACTGGTTTGCGGTCTAGCGGGTGCGGTCGCGCGCGAAGGCCTTGAGGGCCCAGCAGAAGCCGACGACCGCAATGCCGACACACCAGCTGATGGCGAGGATGCCGCTATGGCCGATGTGGGTGCCCAGGAGCAGTCCGCGCAGGGTCTCGATGATCGGGGTGAATGGCTGGTTCTCGGCGAACTGGCGCAGGCCGGCCGGCATCGACTCGGTGGGCACGACACCCGATCCAACGAACGGCAGCAGGATTAGTGGGAAGGGCAGGTTGCTGGCCGTATCGAGGGTCTTGGCCGCGAGGCCGAATGCGATTCCGAGCCAGGTCAATGCGAAGCTGGCCAAGGCCAGCAGACCGACTGCGGCGATCCAGTCGACAAAGCTGGCGTCGGGGGAGAAGCCCATCAGCAGCGCGACGCCCAGCACCAGGGCCATGCTGGCCAGCGTTTGCGTCACGTAGGAGATGACGCGGGCGATCAAGATGGACGGGCGGAAGATCGCCATCGTCTTGAAGCGGGCGATGATCCCCTCGGTCATGTCGACGCTGGTGGACGTGGCCGCGCCGAGGGATCCGGTGGCGGCGGTCATGATGATCAGACCGGGCAAGATGTAGTTGACATACTCCGGCCGGCCGGCCGGCGCGCCGGTGACCGCGGTGCCGAGCGCGCCGCCGAACACGTAGACGAACAGCAGCAGGAACAGCACCGGAATGCCGACTATGGCGATCACGGAGGTCGGGTAGCGCAGCTGGTTCTTGAAGTTGCGGCGCAGCATGGTGAACGTGTCGGATACGGCGTGAGACGCGGTGTTCATTGCTGGTCCTCCTGGTCCTTCTTCTCGTTCGTGGATGGCTTGCCGGTCAGGGCGAGGAAGACGTCGTCCAGGTCGGGTGTGTGCAGCGAGAGGTTCCGGATCGACCCGATGTCGAGCCGATTGAGCACGCCCTGGACGGCGAGTGCGCTGCCGTCGCTCGGGATCTGCAGGCTGAGGTCGTCGTCATTGCGGATCGACTGACCGCCGAGCGCGCGGACCGCGTCGTTCAGCGCGGTGGCGGTGGCGAAGTTCAGGCTGATGCTGCCGCCGGGCACTCGACCCTTGAGCTCCTCAGGGGTGCCTTCCGCGATGAGCCGGCCATGGTCGAGCACGGCGAGCTGGTCGGCGAGCTGGTCGGCTTCCTCCAGGTACTGGGTGGTGAGGAAGATCGTGACACCGTCGGCGACGAGGTCGCGGATGACCTGCCACGTCGTGCGGCGGGCCCGTGGATCTAGGCCGGTTGTTGGTTCGTCGAGGAAGATGATGCGCGGGGCGCCGACCAAGGTCATCGCGAGATCGAGCCGGCGCCGCGTCCCGCCCGAGTAGGTAACGACCGGCTTGCGCGCAACCTCGCCGAGATCGAACTGGTCGATCAGTTCGGCGCAACGCTGCCGCCCGACCCGACGGTCCAGGTGTCCCAGGTCGACCATCAGGCGGAGGTTCTCCACACCGGTGAGCAGGATGTCCACCGCCGAGAACTGGCCGGTGACTCCGATCGAAGCGCGGACTCCGTCCGGGTCCCCCGCGAGGTCGTGGCCGTTGATCGTGACGGTCCCGGCGTCGGGAGTCGTCAGCGTTGACAAGATCTTGACTGCGGTGGTCTTGCCGGCTCCGTTCGGTCCGAGCAGTGAGAAGACCGAGCCCTCCGGAATGTCGAGATCGATGCCGTTGAGCACGACCTGATCCCCGTGCGACTTGCGTAGCCCAGTGACCTTGATGGCCAAGGGCGTCTTGTTGATCGTCATGCTGCCCTACCCTCTGATGTGCGACTTGTACAACGTTCAAGTAGGACACTAGCGCGCGACTTGAACGTTGTACAAGTACGTATTCGAACTTTGTTCAAGTCCACTCGAACAATGTGCAAGGGATGGCTTATCGTGGGCGTATGCCGCGCGAGACGCTGACCAAGAACCAGATCGTCCGAGCCGCCATCGAACTGCTGGACGCCGAGGGACTAGAGGGCTTGAACATGCGCAGCCTGGGTCAGCGGCTCGGCTCGGCGGCAACGGCTGTCTACTGGCACGTCAAGAGCAAGGACGACCTCGTCATGCTCGCCGGCGACGAGGTCTGGAACGAGATCGAGCTACCGGACCTCGATGCGGTCGACTGGCGCACCACAGCGACCGCGATGGCCACCAGCCTGTCCGCGATGATCACTAGGCATTGGTGGCTGGTACAGGCGTTCGGCTCGTATCCCCTCTATGGACCGGGCAAGGCCCGTCACGATGACCACCTGCTCGCGATCTACGAAAAGGCCGGGTTTGTCGGCGCGGAGGTGGAACAGGCCGTGGCGACCGTATTCATGTTCGTGCTCGGGAGCGCGCTCGGCACTTCGGCCACGGCTGCGCTGACGCGGCGACTCAGCCGCGCCGGGGGCGATCCCGAGAAGGAGCTTCGCGACGTCATGGCGAAAGCGAGCGAGATCGCGATGCAGTTTCCCCGGCTGCGCGCCCGGGTCGAGCAAGGGCCGGATGTCGAGTACGGCGACGCGCCGGAGAAGAGCTTCGAGTTCGGTCTGCGGGCCGTTCTCGACGGACTAGACGCTCGGCTGGCTGGCCGCCGGCCGCCAACCGGCCCGGAGCCGAACTAGTAGCAGGCGCCGCGGTGGCGGATCAGGCCAGGACGGCCAGGCTGGTTAGCCACTCCTTCCAAGCCGATCGCTCGCGGTCGACGTACTCAGGCGCGTTCGCAGAGAACAGGTAGCCCTCGAGCTGGGTCCAGGTGGAGCCGTCGTCCTGCTCGACCGCGGTGAACTGGAGAAAACCCTGAACCGGGCTGGATACCCGGAGCAGCAGCTCGACCTCGCCGATCCGCTCGACCGAGCCGACGATGCCGCGGGTCTCGATCGGCTGCCCGACGGCGACGACGCCGAGGTCGCGGCGCAGCGCCGACCACACCTCGTCGCGTGGCCTGGGGACGACGGCCTGAGCGGACAGTGAGGTGCCCCGCTGGCCGGGGAAGTTCGAGAGGTAGAGCCGCAGGTTGTCCAGGAACGGTCGCCACATCGTGCGCAGCTGGTCGAAGAACTCGGCCTCCCAGTCGGCACCGGTGCCGAACGCACTGGACACGATCCGCACCACGCAAGTGCCGCCGGACCTGGCCTCGATCAGGAACTCGGTCACCAGCGGAGTCGTCACCGCGCCCGGATGGCCGGTGAACTCGGCCCACTCCGGTTCCTCGTACGCGAAGCGGTGCGGCGGATTCCAGCCGGTAACCGTGCCGGGCGAGCTGACGTCCTCACCCATGTGGGTCACGATCGCGCCACCGACCCGACCGTCCAGATCGGTCGGCAGGAACCAGGAGCCGATCCCCTCCGCCGTCGCGATCGCCTCCCAGATCTGCTCCGGGGTGCCGGGCACCTCGTACTCGACGACGGCGCGGAGCGGTACATCGGGCGTGGGTGTCACGAGGTCTCCTCGAGTTTGGGATGGGCGGCGATCACGAGCCGGTGCGGCCGGCCGTCGTCGTGGTGGTAGCGGGCGGCCAGATCGAGTACGGCCGCGGTGAGCTCGTCTGCAAACGCAGCACGGTCTTCGGCCGACCGGAACCCGATCTCGGTATCGATGGCCATGGTCGGCAGCCGTTTGCCGGCGGCATCCGCCCGGCGGGCGAGCCCGCCGACTTCGCGGACGACCCGGCCGGCCAGCGCTACCAGGTAGCGGGCCGACAGGCGATCGGCGGCCTGAGCAGGGTCCACGGCGGCCTCCGCGAGCGCGGCGGGCGAGACAACGTAGCTGGCTGCGGTGGCCCGCAACACCCGCTCGGTGATCCCTCCCCACTGCCGGACATCGGCCAGCTCGACCAGCCCATGTGCCTCCAGCGCACGCAAGTGGTAGTTGACCTTCTGTCGGGAGATACCGACCCGTTCGGCCAGAGAAGCAGCCGAACCCGGCTCGGCCAGCTCGACCAGTAGCCGGGCCCGCACAGGGTCCAGCGCCACCGCCGCCGCGGCCCGGTCTTCGATGACGTCCACATCACGCACGTGCTCATCCTGAGCCTTGACAACTAATCTTGTCAAGGCGTCTAGCTTGAATGCAGTGCGCCCTTCGCCGTCCGCCTCCGCCGTCCTCATCCGGCCAGTAGGAACTCCTCGTACCGCTCTTCCAATCGCTCTCGATCCGGCCGCGCCGTGAGTCGAGTCGGGACGGTCAACTGCAGCAGCGCGAACTTGAGCAAATGCGGCCACAATGAGACGAGCAGCTGGGCGGGAGGAGCGTGGGGACGGTGTCGACTGTTGCATTGGTCGTTGGTGGGCTGGTTGCGGCCACTCTGCTTACCGGAACCGCGCTACTCGCGGCGATTGCTACCGGGGTGTGGTGGCTACGGCGCCGGCTGCGGCGTCGCCTGGAAAGGGTGAGGCTGCCTCTGACCGGCAGATCCCGCGGGTCGGCCGTCCGTACCGATGCCCCTGGTCAGTGGTGGCTGTGGTCGCTCCCACTGACCGATCGCCGGTGGCGGGATGGGGTAAGGGCTCGCCGGGAGCTGTGGCGCGCGGTGAGCGCTGCCGAGCACGCGGTGGCGGCGGCGCACCGAGGCGGGGCGCCGACCGGGGATCTGGACGGCCTGTGCCGCCGGCTGCGGCGAGCCGCGGACAGCGCCGACTGCTCCCTTGCCATCTGGCAGCGTTCGGCGGCGGGTGCTGGACCGGACCACGTGATTGCCGAGGTCAGGGACTTGGTTTCGGCGGCCAGGCAGATCCAGGCTGCGGCATCGTCAGCGCTCGCCTCAGTGTCACGGCCAGTAGCGAGAGAACTGGCCGATGACGTCCGCGCCGAGGTGGTGGCACTGCGAGCCGGCGTCGCGAAGGCAACCGGCACCACCGGGATGTGATGCGGCGTCGCAACGCCGCACGAGAACCAGGCTCCCGCCCGTTCAGCCGACGCAGGTGGTACCGGCTCCGCAGAGGGTCAAGTCGTCCTGCGCTCTGACGTAACCGACGAGCTGCTCGCGCGGCAGGAAGCTGAGTGCCTCCTCCGCAGCAGCGGTCAGCTCTGAGTTGCTTGCGAACGCGTAATCGTGTGTCACGCATCCGCCCGCGAAACGGTAGACCCGATCGATCCCCGACCCACCCTTCGCGGCGGCCTCGGGATCGTCGAGTCGCTCGGCCGCGGGCTCGTCGCTGGTCACGGCGCGGGCACCGGACGTGTCGCAGGAACTGGTGAGCGTGACCGTGATGGCCTGCTCGCCGCCCCGGTCAGAGTCCAGCCAGAACGTGGCTTGCCCATTCCGAACGGTCCCGCCCGCAAACGTTAATCCCGCGGGGAGCGAGGCGACACACGGGATCGCGGACGCCGACGGGACCGCCTGCGCCATCAATACGGTCACGCGCTGCGCCCTGCATGTCGGTGTCACGAAGACATCGATGTCGCCGAGCGGAGTGAGTGGGGCCACCGCGAAGCCAACCGCGGACGCGAACAGCACGAACACGCCGAGCGCCACCGCGATCCGCCGCAGGTTCCACCGCTGGATGCCGATCGGGCGACGCTCCGGAGCCAGCATGCGGAACTGGGCGAGCAGATCACGACCGTCCTGCTTCACGACCGCACGGAGTTGGGTAGGACTGGCGACCCCTCGGGTAGCCGCGAATGCCTCAGCGAGTTCGGCCGGGGTGAAGTAGTGCAGCGCATGCTGGTACACCCGCTCCGGATCCGACTTCACCGCCAGGACCAGCATCATGTTGCCCAGGTCAACAGCCTGCCGCCACGGCGAAGGGCGCACCTGCACGAAGAACGCGTCAACGAGCAGCACCCTGCCGTCCCGCACCATCAGGTTGCCGGGCTTGATGTCGCGGTGAGCCAGGCCGGCGTCCCAGAGCCTCCGGATCAATCGCAGCCCCTCGTCGATGATCCCGTCGTCGACCTCAACCTCGCTGATCTCTACCGCACCCTCGAAAAACTCCATCATGATGAGGTACTCGCGCTCGGGGGTGATCTCGACTATGCCGTAGGACGCGGGAACGGGTAACCGCATGTCCTGCATCAACCGGAGCGTGTAGTCCTCGTATTGGACGAACCGGCGCACGTTCTGGAAGGAGGTTTCGTCCTCTAGGGTGCCGTAGAGGATCGTGCGACCGATCTTGTACCACCGATCGGCGCGGACGTGGCTCTTGGCGTAGAGCTTGGCGAAGACGTACCGGTCCGGGTCGCCGGCGATCCGCAGCCGCAGCGGTGTCGATCCCCCGGACGCGGCCAGCCCGATCGGAGTTACCTCATTGACGGTGAGCCCGAGCTGGTCGTTGATCGCTTGCCGGATCGCCTTTCCGCGGGCACCGGTGACGTCAAGGTGTGCTGTCTTACCGCGGCGGTAAGTGACCGGAAACGCCTCGTTGGGGGTGAACCACCTGAAGGCGAAGAGCATGATCGCCACCGCGCTGATAACGGCCCAGGCGATGTCAGACGGATGGTCGACGGCCAGGTAAAGCCGCGCGAATGCAACGAGCGCAACCACGACGGTGATCGCCAATTTCGCCCATTGGCGAGGGCGTCCCGGAATCACCAGGGAGTAGGCGATGCCGACCAGGCAGGCGGTCAACACCCCGACCGGAAACGACGGCATTGCGAACCCATTCCAGGGTCCGATGATCTCGATTTCGTAGGGACGTGGCCGCTTCACCACGAGGTAGAGCAGGAACAGGAGACCGCCGAAGATCGCCAGCGCCCCTAGGAAGACCAGCAGGTGCCGCCAGCGCTTGAAGACAACCAGCAGTATCACCGTCACCCCGCCGAGAATGGTGGGGGTCCAACCGGTCCCGACAGTGCCGAGCGCACGCATCGTGGGGGTCAGCCAGTCGGCGCGAAGATCGGCGATCGTGCGCATCAGCCAGGTCTCGATCTCCACGCTCAACTGTGGCTGGCCTCGCGGGAAGAACCAGACCAGGCCGGCTCCGAGCACGATCGCCAGACCGATCCAGAGCTTTCCGCTGGTTCCGAGCTGCCGCGGCAGTGGCGGCGGCGCGCCCGTAGGCCGACGTCGCGGGGGTGCGGTACGTACGGTCGGAGGGACGGCCTCACCGGTCGCGCGCTCGCTCGCCGCGGTCATTGCGGCGTCCGGCGGGTTGGTCCCAACCGCCCCCACTGAGCCATCCGGAGCTCCCGAGTCTGATCCAACCCCCCGCTGCGCCGAGCCATATGCGCAGCTCATGCCCGCCGAGGGCGATTTCGTTGACGGTCCCGCTGATCGCCGGTGCTGTCAACGACATTGGATCCCTGGCTACGCTCCTCGCATGTGGCCACGAGTTGACGGTCTCCGCTCGCTCGAGCTGGGCCAGGGCGAGGTGCGGGATCGGCTCAACCGGCTGGTGTTGGAGGGTAAGAAGATCGCAGGTGCGGGCCTCCTGGCTGAATACATGGACGAGAACGAGGAGCTCGAGCATCCGGGCGAGCGCCTGGCGCTGATCGACAACGACGGCGCCAAGATCGCCACTGTCGAGGTCACGGCCGTGCACGAGACGACGTTTGATGAAGTGACGTGGGAGTTCGCGCAGGCGGAGGGCGAGGGCTTCACCTCGATCGAGCACTGGCGGCAGTCTCACCGGCGGTACTGGACCGAGGTCGAGGGCCGCACGGTCACATCGGAGTCACCGATCGTCTGCTCGTACTTCCAGCTGCTGGAGACCGCGTAATGACGGAGACCGCAGGCTCAGAACCCACCCAACCGAGCGGACTGCTCCTGACCATTACGTGTGCTTTGGATGCGCCGCGTGAGCGAGTCTTCAGAATGCTGACCGAGCCGGTCGAGTTGGCCAAGTGGTGGGGCCCACGCGGATTCACCACTCCTGAGATCGAACTCGACCTCAGCGTTGGCGGCGGCTACCGCTTCGGCATGCAACCGCCGCAGGGTGAGTTGTTTCACCTCACCGGCGAGTACTTCGAGATCGACCGGCCGAGCCGGCTGGTGTACACGTTTGGCTGGGAGGAACCCACCCCTGACGACCACGAGACGGTCGTCAC
>DATFRM010000410.1:0-5369 GCA_035263265.1 Actinomycetes bacterium | reverse complement strand
TCCGAGCTGTTTCCGTCCTGGTCGATCTGCTGGTAAGGCCACGCCGCGTCGGTCGCCTTGACCAGGTCCGCGGCCACCTGGACCGTGCCGTTGGCGTCGATCGGGTCGTCGGCGGCATCCACCCGAACCTCGTCGACCTGGCGCCCGGCCGGCAGGTCGACGGACTCCACGCACAGCACGAGCGGACCGCGCTCCACCGCCACCGTGCCGCGGATCGCGTCGATCCGCGAATCGGGCCGGACCCACCGGGCGCGGACCGGCAGCTCCAAACGCACCCGGTCTCCGACGGCGAACCGGTGGGTCACGGTCGCGGTCCCGGTACCGACCGGGCGGCGGGCGCCGGTCGGGTCGATCAGGATCGCGCCGGTGTCGGCCCAGCTGGGCACCCGCAGGGATAGCGTCCACGGCCGCCCGCTCGACTCGGTCACCTCGACCGAAACGGCTCCCTGGTCCGGATATTCGGTGCGCACGTCAAGCCCGACCGCTGAGCCATCGCCGAGCCTGGTACGGATCTCGCAGTTCGCGTATTGGTGGAGCTGGACGCCCTGTTCGTCCGCGGTGGCGAGGTAGCCGGCGAGGCTGGCAAACGTCCGGGCGATGTTGGTTGGGCAGCACGACACGGCGAACCAGGGCGCCCGCAAGCCCGACTCCGGCCGTGGGCTCATCTCGTCCACCGGCGGGACCGGACCGGTGTGCCGGCGGTACAGAGTGTTCGTGTAGAAGAAGGAGCGGCCATCGGGCGCGGTGGAGGTGGCCAGCACGTTGTAGAGCGTGCGCTCGATCAGATCCGCATAGCGCGGGTTGCCGGTGGCCAGCAGCAGCCGCCAGCTCAGCATTACCGACGCCACCGCTGCGCACGTCTCCGAGTACGCGCGATCGGGCGGCAGCACGAAGTCGTCGCCGAACGACTCTCCGTCGTGGTGGGATCCCATTCCCCCGGTCAGGTAGGTACGGCGCGCGACCGTGGCCTCCCACTGCCGCTCGACCGCGGCGAGCAGGCCGGCGTCGCCGGTCTCGACCGCCACGTCGACCGCGCCGGAGGCCAGGTAGAGCGCGCGGACCGCGTGGCCGCGCAGCACGGTGGCCGCGCGCACCGGGACGTCGTCCTGGAAATACGCGCGTCCGAGCGGGATGTCGGCCAGTCGCTGGTGGCCGCGCCGCTGCACGAACAGCGCAGCCTGGTCGAGGTAGCGCGCCTCTCCGGTGACCCGGAACAGCTCGACCAGTGCCATCTCGATCTCGGGGTGGCCGCACATGCCTTCGTTGCCGCCCGGTCCGAACTCCCGGCACACGTGATCGGCGGCTCGGCGCGCGGTCTCGACCAGGTCGTCCGCACCCGTCACCCGGGCTCGCGCGACGCCGGCCTGGATGAGATGCCCGTAGCAGTAGAGCTCATGGCCCCATTCCAGGTCGCTGTATCGGACCGGTTGCCCGGGTTGGCCGAACGCGGTGTTGAGGTAGCCGTCCGGTCCCTGCGCTGCGCCGATCGTGGCGGTCAGCGCCTGGAGCGCGGCCTCGACCCGCGCGTTCCCGGACCGACCCACCTCCCACGCCATCGCCTCCATCAGCTTGTAGATCTCGGAGTCGGAGAACTCCCGACCGCCACGCTCACCGCGCATTCGCCCGGCCGCGACGGCCCGGAAGTTGTCCACCCAGCCGACCCGTTCCATCCAGGTCAGGGCATGGTCGAGGGTGACCTCGCCGTTGACGATCTGGCGCTGCCCCCAGAACCCGCCGCGCATCCCAACCTCGGCGAGCGTCAGCGGCCGCAGCAGGCCGGCGCGCGGTACCACCGGACGCGCACCCTGCGGCTTCAGATTCGAGGTCTCCGTCATTTCACCGCCCCACTGAGCAGGCCCGACACGTAGTAGCGCTGCAGCAGCAGGTAGATGCCGATGCACGGGATGATGGAGATGGTGACGCCGGCCTGCAACATGCCCCAGTCGGTTCCGCCGAGGCTGGTCTGCGTGCGCGCCAGGGCGAGCACAACCGGCAAGGTGTAGCTCGAGTCATCGTTCATCATCACCAGTGCTCCGAGGAACTCGTTCCACGACGTGATGAAAGCGAAGATCGCTACGGTAACAACCGTCGGCAGCAGCGACGGCAGGAAGATCCGGATCAGGGTCTGCCACGAGTTGCAGCCATCGACTACCGCGGCCTCCTCGAGCTCGCGCGGCACCGCCTCGAAGCTGTAGCGCATGATGTACAGGCTGAACGGCAGCTGGATGGCGGTGTGGATGATGGCCAGGCCCACGAGCGAGTTGGTCAGCCCCAGGTCGGAGAACATCAGGAAGATCGGGGTCAGCAGCGCCTGATACGGGATGATCAGCGCCAGCAGCAGGAAGATAAAGTACAGCTCCTTGCCCCGGATCGGGAACCTGGCCAGCGCGTAGCCGGCCGGCACGGTGAGCGCCAGCGCGAACGCGATCGTCAGCAGCGCGACGACCAGGCTGTTGGTCAGGTAGGTCGGCAGGCCGGCCTGGAACTCCCAGAGCCTCCGATAGCTGTCGAAACTCAACCCGTGCGGCACGTACGTGGGCGGTACGGCGGCTGCTTCCTCCGGCGACTTCACCGACGCCAGCACCGACGCAAGCAGCGGCAGCAACATGATCGTGCACAGGGCCAGGCAGGCGGCACCGACCAGGTACTTGGTCCGGCCGCGCCACGACCGGGATACCGAAGTCACCGCGTGCTCCGTCGGGCCAGTGCGATCTGCACAATCGTGAAGACCAGGATGATCACGGCCAGGATCAGCGAGAGCGCCGCTCCGTACCCCAGTCGCAGGAACGGGAACGAGTTGAGGTACACGTAGAACACCGAGGTGGCGGTCTCGTTGTGCGGCTGGCCCGCGGTCATGATGAAGAACTGGTCGAACGCCAGCAGCGAGCCGATCACGCTGACCAGCGTCACGAACAACACGGTCGGCATGGTCAGCGGCAGGATCAGCCGGCGCACCCGCTGCCAGTAGCTGGCGCCGTCCACCATCGCCGACTCGGTGATCTCGGCCGGGATCGACTGGATCGCGGCGACGAACAGCAGCATGCCGAAGCCGAGCACCTTCCAGACCACCGAGATGATGACCGCCCAGTTCGACAGGTCGGTGTCCACACCGAGCCACAGCACCGGCTTGTCGATCAGCCCGAGGTCGGTCAGCGCCGCGTTGATCGGGCCGCTGCGCGGGCTGAACAGCCAGTACCAGAGCAGGCTGGAGGCGCCGAGCCCGATCACCACCGGAAGGAACACGATCGTCCTGGTGAGCTTGCGCGGCAGCGTATTCGGTGCGGTGAGCAGCGCGACGAGGTAGCCGCCGACGATCAGGATCGGCGTGATCAGGATGGTGTACTTCAGCGTGAACTGCAGCGAGGTCCAGAACTGGTCGTCGTCGAACGCACGAGTGAAGTTGTCCAGTCCGACGTACTTCGGCTCGGCCAGCAGCGACCAGTTGTGCAGCGACAGCCACACCATTCGGACGAACGGGTAGGCCGTGAAAACGAGCACGAAGAGCACGGCGGGAGCAAGGTAGGCGAGGCCGACCCACTGTCTGCGCTTGCTGGCGTACATGCCCGAACTCCGGAGGTGGGAGGGCCGCGGCGTATCCAGCTGGACACGCCGCGGCCGACTACGGAACTGTCACTCCTGCGCGACGATCGCCTTCATCTGCTCCTTCGCGTCGGCGATGATCTCGTCGATCGGGTCATCGGTGTAGTACACGCGTTGCAGCATCTGCAGCCACGGACCGTTCGGCGAGTTGATGAGCTCGAAGAACTTGACCGTGTACGGCGTCCGCCCGAGCGGGATGGCCTTGGCGGTGTCCCGCACGTCCTCGTTCGCGTTGAAGTACTTGTTGTCGAGCAGGTCGGTGCGGGTGGTCATGTTCAGCTGCTTGGCGTAGACCTCGAGCTGGACCTTGTCGGTCAGCAGCCACTTCATGAAGTCAACCGCGTCCTTCACCCGGTCCGAGCCCTTCGGCACTGTGACGATGTCGCCGCCGGCGAACGAAGACGCCTGCCCGGTCTGGAGCCCGGGAAGGACGGTCACGCCGAGATCCAGGTCGGGGTTCTGGTCCTGCAGCAGTGCCACGTTGAAGTTGCCCGTGCCCATGATGCCGACCTTGCCAGAGCCGAAGACCTCGGCGAACGTCTCGCCGGTCTCGGCCTGTGCGGCCGGGTCGATGAGCCCTTCCTTGTGCATCATCCGGGCCCACTCGAGCACCGGCTTGATCGAGGTACCGACCAGTGGCTCGTCGCCGGGGCCGGTCGGCTCGATCTTGGCGTTCTTGTCGCTGGCCCAGATCAGCGGGGCGAACGTGAAGATGTTGCAGCCTGCGCAGTTGCCGGGCAGGTAGTAGCCGTACTTACCATCACCGAGCGCAGTGATCTTCTTAGCCATGTCGTGGATGTCGGTCAGGTTGCGCGGCGGCACCTCGGGGTCGAGGCCGGCCTCCCGGAACAGGTCCTTGTTCCAGAACAACACCGACACGTCCGCGTACAGCGGCACTCCGTAGAGACGGTCCTTCCAGGTCGCGACCTCGATGTGGCCAGGGCTCGCCGTCGCCAGGTTCGGGTCGTCGCCGATCAGGTCGGTGATGTCCTCCAGGTGACCGAGGCTGGCGAACTGCGGCCCGTAGATCAGGTCGAGACCCATCAGGTCCGGCACGTCGCCGGACGCGATAGCCCGGCTCAGGTTCGGCACCATCTGGTCGTGCTGCACGTACGTCAGCTTGATCGGCCGATTCGGGTTCTCCGCGTTCCAAGCCGCGACCAGCGCATCCACCATCGGAGCGTTTCCACCGGTACGCTCCCACATCTGCATCTCGCCGGACTGCGCCTGGGCATTGCTGTTGTTGCCGTCATCATCGCCCCCACAGCCGGCGACGACGAGGCACGTGATGGCCGCAACGGCGATGGCTAACCGCCGCGTTCGCTGTGTTCGTCCCATGTTCGCTCCCCAGACCTCCACTGGTCCCGGTACGACGTGTGCCGACGACCGACAGGTGCCGGCGGCCGCGGTGCGCTTGGCCTTCCTCAGAAGTGCAGGTTTGGCATGCCGGCCGAAAAGGTTTTCCGAAATTTAGGCGGAGCCTGGGATCTCGGTCAAGAGGTCGTTGCTAACCTGTTAGCTCCAGCCACTACCGGTCTGCCAGATCGACGTGGATAGCCACATCGAAACCGAATCTGCAATGGTTTCCTGCGTCGTGTATGGTCAGCGGCATCGGTTGACTGACTGCGGGAGCTTGGGCGATGGCGGATGGTGAGCCTCGCGGCACTAGCCGGCCGCGCAGTGCCACCCTCAGCGACGTGGCGCGCCTGGCCGGAGTGTCAGTGGCCACGGCATCCAAGGCGCTGAACGGCCGCACCCAGGTGCGCGCC
>DATFRM010000409.1:0-8641 GCA_035263265.1 Actinomycetes bacterium | reverse complement strand
GAGCCGGGCGACCGGGTGCTGTTCGATCCGGAAGACCGCGCCGAGGTCGAGGTGCGCGGGGTCGCGTACATCCTGCTCCGGGAGCGCGACGTGCATGCGGTGGCGTCCGAGCGGATCGACGATGCCGGCACCGGCCTGTACCTGTAAGGGCCGGACGCGGCCGGAGCACCGCAACGTGGAGCCGGGAAGCCGGTAACAAGAAGCGCGGACCGGCGCATACCTACCATGCAGGGATGGCGGACCGGCTGCGGCTAACCACGATGGACGGGATCAGCCTGGACGGCTGCCGGTGGCCGCAAAACGGTTCCGAGCCAGCCCGGACCGGGCCGGTCGCCATTGTGATCGCGCACGGCTTTACCGGGTCCTGGCGGCGGCCGGCCATGATCCGCGCCGCGGAGGCACTCCGCCGGCACGGGGAGGTCTACGCGTTCGACTTTCGCGGCCACGGTCGCTCGGCCGGTCGGTCCACGGTCGGTGACCTGGAGGTCCTTGATCTCGACGCGGTGGTCCGGCAGGCCCGTGCCGACGGCCGGGACCGAGTCGCCACGGTCGGTTTCTCGATGGGTGCCGCCATCGTGCTCAGGCACGCCGCGCTGCATCGTGGGATCGATGTGGCCGTGTCGGTGAGCGGTCCCGGCCGATGGTTCTACCGCGACACGTGGCCGATGCGCCGGGCGCACTTCGCCATCGAGCGACGGTTCGGCCGGGCGGTCACCCGGATGGCGCTGGGGACCCGGATCTCGGCCCGCCGGTGGGACCCGATCCCGGTGTCGCCGACCGAGGCGGCCGCCAGGGTCGCGCCAACCCCGTTGCTGGTCGTACACGGCGATCGTGATCCGTTCTTTCCGATCGATCACGCGCAGGACATCTACGACGCCGCCCGGGAGCCCAAGGAGCTCTGGATCGAGGCGGGATTCGGCCACGCGGAGGGAGCGGCCGGAGTCGACCTGATCGACCGGATCGGCCTCTGGGTGGTCGGGGCGGCCCGGTAGCGCGGGTCAGGGGTCGGGTTTGTCCGGTCTGGCGCATACGATGCCGGACATGACGACACGGTTGAGCGAAGCCGACCTGCGCGCCGCGATCGAGCGGGAACTGCCCGGCGTGCGGGCCGATCTGGAGCGGCTGGTCCGGATCCCCAGCATCGCATTCGACGGTTTCGACCATTCGCATGTACGTGCTTCCGCCCAAGCGACGGCCGATCTGCTGCGTGGCGCCGGCGTCCCCGACGTGCGCATCGTCGAGGCCGGCGGTCAGCCTGCCGTGATCGGCCGTCGGCCGGCACCGCCGGGTGCACCGACCGTACTTCTGTACGCACATCACGATGTCCAGCCGATCGGCGACCGCGGTCAGTGGCAGAGCGAACCATTCGAGCCGCTGGAGCGGAACGGCCGGCTCTACGGCCGAGGCGCTACCGACGACAAGGCGGGTGTAATGGCGCACGTCGCGGCGCTGCGCGCGTTCGGTGACGCGCTGCCGGTCGGGGTCGTGGTGTTCGTCGAGGGCGAGGAGGAGTTCGGCTCGAGCTCGCTCGAAGTGCTATTGCGCGACCACCGGGACGAGATCAGCTCGGACGTCATCGTCATCGCCGACTCGGGTAACTGGGACATCGGCGAACCGGCGCTGACCACGTCGCTGCGGGGCATTGTCAACGCCATCATCGATGTCCGGACGCTCGAACACGCGGTGCACTCGGGCCAGTTCGGCGGCGCCGTCCCGGATGCGCTGACCACACTCTGCCGATTGCTCGCCACGCTGCACGACTCGTCGGGCGATGTCGCGATTGCCGGCCTGGTCCGGGGCAGCGCGGCCCCGCTGGACTACCCGGAGCAGCGGTTCCGGCACGAGGCCGGAGTAGTCGACGGTGTGGAGCTGATCGGCACCGGCCGGATCGTGGATCGGCTGTGGGCCAAGCCGGCGGTAGCGGTGCTCGGCATCGACGCACCAAGCACCGGGGAGGCGCCGAATGCACTGGTTCCTACCGCCCGAGCCAAGGTCAGCGTGCGGATTGCGCCTGGCGACGACCCGGTGACGGCACTCGACGCGCTCACCGCGCACGTGGCCGCACACGCCCCGTGGGGAGCGCACGTGAGCGTGACCCTGGTGCATGATGGCGCGCCCTGCGTGATCGAGGCGGGCGGCGCGGCGTTCGAGGCCGCCCGCGCCGCGTTGCGGACCGCCTGGGACGGCGCCGATCCGGTTGACATCGGTGTCGGTGGGTCGATCCCGTTCATCGCCACGTTCCAGGAGCTGTTCCCGGGCGCGCCGATCCTGGTAACCGGCATGGGGGATCCGGACACCCGGGCACACGGCCCGAACGAGAGCCTGCATCTGGCGGAATTCACGCGGGTTTGCCTTGCCGAAGCGCTGCTGCTGGCCAACCTCGCGCCGGACGGGGTGGCCGTGGTGGCCGAGACGGACGGCGCGGACGGGGCGGCCGGCACGGCGGGTCCGACCGCCGCCAAGCGACCGGGGGAGTAGCGGGGCAGTGGCGGAGGGGGAGTCGATGTGCAGTTCGTAGAGCTGGCGGCGACTTCGGCTGCGGTTGCATCGACCTCGGCGCGCCGCACGAAGATCGAGCTGCTGGCCGAAACGCTGCGCCGGCTACCGGAGCACGAGGCCGCCGCCGGTGCCGCATACCTGTGCGGTGAGCTGCGGCAACGGCAGATCGGGGTCGGTTGGGCGAGCCTGCGGGAGGTGCCCGCTCCGGCTGAGACCGCGACGCTGTCGATCGAAGAAGTCGACGCGGCCCTGGAGCGGATTGGCGCGACCAGCGGCGCCGGGTCACAGACCCGACGCCGCGAGCAACTGCAGGCCGTATTCGCTAAAGCCACCGCGCAGGAGCAGCAAATGCTGCGCGGACTGCTAAGCGGCGAACTGCGCCAGGGCGCTCAGGTCGGGCTGCTAGTGGACGCGATCGCGCGCGCGGCTGACGTGGAGCTCGGGCTGGTCCGCCGGGCGTTGCTGCTCAGTGGCGACTTCAAGACCGTGGCTCGCGCGGCGCTGTTCGGCGGCGCCGGTGAGCTGGCCGGGTTCGGCTTGCAGGTGGGCCGGCCCCTTGCGCCGATGCTGGCCCAGAGCGCCGCCTCGATCACCGACGCCCTGGCCACCACCGGTGTGCCGGCGGCCGTCGATGCGAAGCTCGACGGCATCCGTATCCAGGTGCACCGGTCCGGTTCCGACATCGGAGTGTTCACCCGCAGCCTGGACGACATCACCGCCCGGGTGCCGGAGGTGGTGGCGGCGGTTCGGGAGCTGCCGATTGAGGTGGCGGTACTGGACGGCGAGGCGATCGGACTGGACGCGGCTGGCCGACCGCGCCCGTTCCAGGAGACCGCGAGCCGAGCCGGGCGGCGGGATCCGACCGAGACCGGACTCGGCGAACACCTGCTGCCGTACTTCTTCGACCTGCTGCACCTGGATGGCACCGACCTGCTCGACGAGCCCGGTCGGCAGCGATGGGCAGCGCTCGACTCGGCGGTCCCGGCGGGGTTGCTAGTAAGTCGCCGCACCGTCGAAACCGTCCCGGCCGGCGAGGAAGCTTTCGCCGCGGCCCTGGCCGCCGGTCAAGAAGGCGTCGTGATCAAATCGCTGGAAGCGCCCTACGACGTCGGCCGGCGGGGCGGCGCATGGGTCAAGGTCAAGCCGCGGCACACGCTTGACCTGGTCGTGCTCGCGGCGGAATGGGGACACGGCCGCCGGCAGGGCTGGCTGTCCAACCTGCATCTAGGCGCGCGCGACCCGGCCACCGGCGGCTTCGTCATGCTCGGCAAGACGTTCAAGGGCCTAACCGACGACCTGTTGCGCTGGCAGACCGAGAGATTTCTGGAGATCGCGGTCGATCGTGGCGACTGGGTGGTCAGCGTCCGTCCGGAGATGGTCGTGGAGATCGCGTTCGACGGCGTGCAGACCAGCACGAGGTACCCGGGCGGGGTCGCGTTGCGGTTCGCCCGGGTGCTGCGCTACCGGCCGGACAAGACCGCGGCCGAGGCGGACACCATCGACACGATCTACGCGATTCAGCAAGGCCGAGCGGGCGTCTGGTGAGCCTCCCGGTGTTCGGCACCGATCGGCTGCTCATCCGGGACTGGACCGAGGCCGACGCGCCATTCGTGTTCGACGTGTACGCCCGCTGGGAAGTGGCGCGCTGGCTCGGTGCCCAACCCCGGGTACTTGGCAACAAGGACGAGGCGATCGCGGCGATCAGGCGCTGGCGCGACCGCAGTACCGAGCCGCCGTTCGGGATCTGGGCGATCACCGAACGATCGACCGGGGATCCGAAGGGGACCGTACTGCTGGTGCCCCTGCCCGCAGACGCCCCGACCGCAGACGCCCCGGCCGCCGACGCCCCGGCCGCGGGGGCGGACGGTGGTCCGGTAGAGATCGGCTGGCACCTGCATCCATCCGCCTGGGGCCTGGGGTACGCCACCGAGGCCGGCGCGGCGGCGGCACGCCGAGGCTTCGAGGCCGGACTCGACGAGGTCTACGCCGTCGTCCGCCCGGACAACACCCGATCGCTGGCCGTGTGCCGGCGGCTCGGGATGACCCCGCTGGGCCGGACCAGCCGCTGGTACGGCACCGAGCTAGAGGCGTTCCGGCTCGGCGCGCCTAGTGCCCGAGTACCGCACAGCTAGGTAACGATCCGGTAACGGCGGCCGCCGCTACCAAGCTCCCCACCAACGCGGTCACGAATCGCCTTCGGTTGCGCATTCCGACCGCACTGGAGGGGGCAACATCGTGACCACACTCATCAGGCACCGACCGCGGCAGTGGGCCGTCGGCGGTGCACTTCTGGCTGCAGCCGCGCTGGCGGCTGCCGCGGCGATGCCCGCGCTGGCTCCGGATCGGGCGGGGGCGTCCAGCCACCGCGAGGCGCCACGCATTCTGGGCCTGCCGCAGTACGACACGACGGACGTGTATGCGTTCGTCAGTCCGGACAAGCCGGACACGACCACACTGATCGCCAACTGGATCCCGTTCGAGGAGCCGGCTGGCGGTCCTAACTTCTATCCGTTCGCTACCGACGCCCTGTACGAGTTCAACATCGACAACGACGGGGACGCCAAGGCGGACATCACCTACCGGTACACGTTCAAGAACAACCGCGAGCCGAGTCCACGGGACAGCTTCACCGGCAACGGCACGTTCCTGTACAACAACGGGCCGGTCGACTCACTGCAGGACAACAACCTGTTGTTCTCGCAGACCTACACGGTGTCCCGGCTGGACCGCGGCTCCTGGTACACGCTCGCCAAGAACGTGCCGGTGGCCCCGTCCTACGTGGGCAAGGCCTCGATGCCGAACTACCAGACGCTGCGGGACGCGGCGATCACGCCGTTCAGCCGGAATGACTGGTCGGGGACGACCTTCGCCGGCCAGGCCGAGGACTCGTTCTTCCTCGACCTGCGGGTGTTCGATCTGCTGTACGGCGGCGATCTGTCCGAGGTCGGCACCGACACGCTCGCCGGGTTCAACGTCAACACGATCGCGATCCAGGTGCCGAGCAAGGATCTGGTGGCGCGGGGCGGCAACGACCCGGTCATCGGTGTTTGGACCTCGACCAGCAAGCGGAACGCGTTCGGCGACTACTCGCGGGTGTCCCGGCTGGGTAGCCCGCTGGTCAACGAGGTGGTCATTCCGTACCACCGCAAGGACCGGTTCAACGCGTCGCAGCCCCAGAATGACGGCCAGTTCGCCGACTTCGTGCTCAACCCTGAGCTGCCGAAGATCGTCGAGGCGGTCTACGGCATCAAGGCTCCGGCCACGCCGCGCAACGACCTCGTTGCCGCGTTCCTGACCGGTGTGGACGGGCTGAACAAGCCGGCCAACGTCACCGCATCCGAGATGCTACGGCTGAACACCAAGCCGTTCGGTGGGCAGAAGTACAGCCGGCTGGGCGTCATCGGTGGCGACAACAACGGTTTCCCGAACGGGCGCCGGTTGGCCGACGACGTCGTGGACATCGAGCTGCAGGTCGCCGAGGGCGTCCTGCTCCCCGGTGCTCCGGACGCGGTGAAGTCCCTCGGTGACGCCGTCAACGTCAACGACAAGGATTTCGGCACCACGTTCCCGTACGTCGCCCTGCCAGCCTCCGGGTCCGACCCGCGAGGCACGGCGGCTTCGAATAGCAATGCCGGATCCGGCGCTACCCCGCTCACTGGCGGGACCATGTCGGACGGCTCCGCCAACACCGGCACCATGTCGGACGACTCCGACGACAGCGTGACCGTGCCCGGCACCGGGTCGGACGGCTCCGACACCGAATCCGACGAGGCCAGCGACCTGTTCGGCATCGAGCCGACCGGGAGCACCTCGAGCTCGTCCGACGAGCCGGTCACGACCGCGGTCGTGCTCGGCGGGCTGGGCGGGATCGTCCTCATGGTCGGCGCGTGGGCGATGTGGCGCCGCCGGTCCAGCGGGCGGCACGCCGCCGTCCGGGTCTCGGGTTCGGCGCCTTCGCCGCACGAGGGACAGGGGTGAACCGATGCCGATCCTCCGCAAGCCATTGGCGATGGCTGGCACGGCGCTCGGCCTGGCGCTGCTGCTACTCACGGCAGCGCTAGTCGGGGGCGTGCCCGGAGGATCCAAGGAGGGGACCGTGGCACCGCGGCTGGCGGGCGATGCCACGGCCCCCTTCGCCATTGGGCTGGCCTCGGCGGCGGGCCTGCCGGGCACGATCAATGCCCTGCAGGAGCACCTGCGGGCACAGCCGAAGGACGCCAGATCGTGGGCGACGCTTGGCTTGGCCTATGTAGAGCAGGCCCGGCTGAGCAGCGATCCCGCGTTCTATCCCAAGGCGGCCGGGGCGCTGGAGCGCTCGCTGGCAATCGAGCCGCGCGACAACGATTCGGCACTGCTCGGGCTGAGCGCCCTTGCGTCCGGACGGCACGACTTCGTCGCCGCCGAGTCGTACGCGCGGCAATCGCTCGAGGTCAACCCGGATAGCGCCGCCGGATTCGGGGCGCTCAGCGACGCGCTGACCGAGCTCGGCAGGTATTCCAAGGCGCTGCGCGCGGCCCGCACCATGGACCGGTTGCGGCCCGGACTGCCGAGCTTGGCTCGGCTGTCCTACCAGGCCGAGCTACGCGGCGACCTGGCCGGGGCGCGCCGGCTGTTCGAGGCTGCCCTTCCGCAGGCAACCAATCCGGACGATGTCGCGTTCGTGCGCCAGCAGCTGGGTGACCTCGCCTGGGCAGGCGGCTCGCTGACCGCCGCCGAGGCGCACTATCGGGCCGCACTGCGGGCCGAGCCCGGGCAGGTGGGAGCCCTGTTCGGGCGATCCCGGGTGGCCTTCGGCCGAGGCGACATAGCGACCGCGCTCGAGCTGGCCGCTACCGTCGCGCAGCGCCGGCCGACCGTCGAACATGTGATCTGGTACGGCGAGTTGTTGGCGGCAGCGGGTCGGACCACTGCGGCTGCCGACCAGTACGGCCTGGCCCGGACCGCCGCAGAGGTGCAACGTGCCGCCGGGGTCGCGGTCGATCTCGAGGTCGCGCTGTACGAGGCCGACCACGGCGATCCGATACGCGCGCTGGCTGCGGCCGAGGTGGCCTACCAGCACCGGCCGAGCGTGTTCGCCGCGGACGCGTACGCGTGGGCGTTGCACGTCAACGGCATGGACCGGCGCGCACTGCGGTACGCCGACAAGGCCGCTCGGCTTGGCACGGCCAGCGCCCTGTTGGCGTTCCACCGCGGCATGATCGAGCGCTCCCTCGGGATGGCCGGCGCCGCCCGGCGCGAACTGCGCCTTTCGCTACGGCTCAACCCGCACTTCTCACCCCTGCTCGCGCCGCAAGCCGAGCGCGCGCTGGCTTCGATGTGAGGACACAGGTCATGACTACCTGGGCGGCCCGGTTCGGGATTGGTGTGCTGCTGGCCGGCGCGGCGATGTTCGCCGGCACATCGGGTGCGGCCGCGACGGACGTAGCGGTGCGGTCCGCGGCGGCTACTTCGGCCGAGCTGCCGGCGCACCCGCTCGGCAATGCCACCACGAACCAGTACGTCGGGGTGCGGGTGGAACCGGACCGGTTGGTCCTGGACTACGTGCTCGATCTCGCCGAGTTGCCCGCCTACCAGTTCTGTAGCGCCGCGTTCGGATCCGCCGGCTGCGGCCCGGCGAGCGGTGGGGCAACGGCCGCGGTGGCTGCCGCGGCCGCCGACCAGTGCGCGGACATCGCGGGCCGGCTCGACGTTCGGGCCGGCGGTCGGGATCTGGCGCTTGCCGTCAACCGCAGCGCGCTGACGTTCCCGCCCGGATCGGCCGGCTTGCTGACCGCGCGCTTCGAATGCGCCCTGTCCACGCCGATCCGGATCCCGTCCGGCGGCGCGGTCGTGGTGAAGAACACCGCATACCCGGGAACCATCGGCTGGCGCGAGCTGACCGCCGTCGGAGATCGGATGACGCTGCGCTCCTCGTCGGTGCCGGCCCGCTCGGCCAGCAACCGGCTGACCGCATACCCGAACGAGCTGCTGAGCTCGCCGCCGGATCAGCGCAGCGCCGATCTAGTAGTGATTCCGGGCGGGCCGGCGGCGGGCGACTCGGCTGCCGCCGGCTCTGGTGCACCGCCGACCCGGGGGATCGACCGGCTATCGCGGGCCTATACCGCGCTGATCGCCCACCAGCAGCTCACCGTCGGGTTCGCGC
>DATFRM010000408.1:0-3138 GCA_035263265.1 Actinomycetes bacterium | reverse complement strand
CGTCCACGTAGCGCTGGCCGAGCGCCCGGTCACCGGCCACCGGCTGGGCCTTGAGCAAGGCCTGGAACTCCCAGGTTTTCGCCCAGCGCTGGAAGTACGCCACGTAGCTGGACAGCGTGCGGACCAGTGGCCCGGCCTTGCCCTCCGGGCGCAGTGATACATCGACCGGCCAGATCGTGCCGGTCGGAGTGGCGGCTGAGCAGGCGTGAATTACCGCGGTAGCAAGCCGGGTAGCGCGGCCGAGCGCCGCGGTCTCGACGGCGCCGTTCTGGTCGTCGGCTACGAACACGACATCGACATCGCTGACGTAGTTCAGCTCCCGCCCACCAGTCTTGCCCATGGCCACGATGGCCAGGGATCCGGCAGACTGCCCGGCCGGCTGGTGGTCGGGATCAGCGGCGCGGGCGGGATCGGCAGCGCGAGCGATCGCCAGTGCGGCCTCGAGCGTTCCGGCCGCGAGCTCGGCAAGCTCGGCGCCGACCTGCTCGATCCCCCAGTCGCCGGCCAGGTCCGCGCCGGCAATGGTGAGCAGCTCGCGCCGGTACGCCATTCGCAGCTCGTCGAGCATGAGCCGTCCCGAGACGGCCATCGGTTCCGTCCCGGCCGGGTCGGCCCCCACGGCAGTGAGCAGCGCGGCCCGGTAGTCCCGGCCAACGCGCTCCGATCCGGCCGAGGCCGGGTGCGCCACATCGCGATCGAGCAGTGCGCCGGCATCCGGCAATACCGCCCGCCAGTGCTGCGGGACGCGGACCAGGTGCTCGCCGAGTGCGACACTCACCCCAAGTACCGCCAGCAGCCGGGTCCGGCTTCCCGCTGATGCGGTCGTCAACTCGGTGATCAACGGGTAACCGAGCCGGTCGGCTGCCTGGGCGCACTTCACGAGCGAGCCGAGCGCGAGGTCGGGATCGGCGGTGTTGGCCAGGTCGGCGGCGAGCGCATCGACGTCGAGCGGTGCAAGCACGGGCGAATGGAGCAGGCCGACCGCGCGGTCCGGGTCGATGAACCCCAACCGCGCCAGTCGGGTCACCGGCGACAACCGCCGGACCACATCGCCCACCGTCACGTCTCCAACGCTATCCGTCACCGCCGGGACGCGATCAAGCAAGCGTCACCGACTCTGCTCGTACACGTGTGCCCGACCTGCGCCGATTCGATTGCCCGGATCGGGCCTACAGCACTGGAAGGTAGCGGTCCCGCTCGTACTGTCCTACCTGCGCCCGGTAGTCCTCCCACTCGGCGCGCTTGTTACGCAGGAAGAAGTCGAAGACGTGCTCGCCGAGAGTCTCGGCGACCAGCTCGCTGTGCTCCATCAGCGCGATCGCGTCGGCCAGGTCCTCCGGTAGCGGTTTGATGCCGAGCGCATGCCGTTCGGCGTCGGTGAGCGCCCACACATCGTCCTCGGCGCCGGGCGGCAGCTCATACCCGTCCTGTATTCCGCGCAGGCCGGCGGCCAGGATCACGGCGAATGCGAGATACGGGTTGCAAGCCGAGTCGAGCGAGCGGAACTCCACCCGCGTCGCCTGGCCCTTGCCCGGCTTATACATCGGCACTCGGACCAGCGCGGAGCGGTTGTTGTGCCCCCAGCACACGTAGGCCGGCGCCTCACCGCCGGCGCCAGCGGTCTGCCGCGCTCCGCCCCAGAGCCGCTTGTACGAGTTCACCCATTGATTGGTCACCGCGCTGCACTCGGCCGCATGCCGCAGCACTCCGGCGATGAACGCGCGCCCGACCTTGGACAGCTGGAACTCGGCACCCGGCTCGTGGAAGGCGTTGCGGTCGCCCTCGAACAGCGACAGGTGCGTGTGCATGCCGGACCCCGGGTGCTCGGTCAGGGGCTTGGGCATGAACGACGCGTACACCCCCTGCTCGAGCGCGACCTCCTTCATCACCAGGCGGAACGTCATGATGTTGTCCGCGGTGGTCAGCGCGTCGGCGTAGCGCAGGTCGATCTCCTGCTGCCCGGGCGCTCCCTCGTGATGGCTGAACTCGACCGAGATGCCCATCGTCTCCAGCATCGTGATCGCGGTACGGCGGAAGTCGTGTGCGACCGCGTGCGGAGTGTGGTCGAAGTACCCGCCGGAGTCGATCGGCACCGGCACCTGACCGGGTTCCGGCCGGCTCTCGAACAGAAAGAACTCGATCTCCGGATGCGTGTAGAACGTGAACCCGGCGTCGGCAGCCTTGGCCAGCGCGCGCTTGAGCACGTAGCGCGGATCGGCGTAGGAAGGGCTGCCGTCCGGCAGCAGGATGTCGCAGAACATCCGCGCGGTTCCCGGTGCTTCGGCTCGCCAGGGCAAGATCTGGAACGTGGCCGGATCTGGCTTGGCCAACATGTCCGACTCGTAGACTCGGGCGAAGCCCTCGATCGCCGAACCGTCGAATCCGATGCCCTCGGCAAACGCGCCCTCCAACTCGGCGGGGGCGACCGCCACCGACTTGAGGAAGCCGAGCACGTCGGTGAACCACAGTCGGACGAACCTGATGTCGCGTTCCTCGAGGGTCCGCAGGACGAACTCTTGCTGCTTGTCCACTGTCTGCCTGCCGCTCCCGGGAGAGGTTGGTGCGGGATCCCCAGTCTGGCCGGGCCGTGTTTCGACGAGGTTACGCAGGGCCGCCCAGAGCCCGATCTGTCCGCCAACCAACCGAGTTGTAAAGCACACTTGACACCAATGGCTGTAAAGCTTACTTTCCACGTGTGCAGAACGATGTGCGCAAGCTGCGAACCGAGGCAGCGCTCTCGCAGGGGGAGCTCGCGACCCGGCTCGGTGTGTCGAGGCAGACCGTCAACGCCATCGAGACCGGCCGCTATAGCCCCTCGCTACCGCTGGCCATCGCCATCGCCCGCTTGTTCGGTCAACCAGTAGAGGAGATCTTCCATGTCGACCACCAATCCTGAAAGTCCCGCGCGTGGCCGCCGTGGGAAGCGGACCAGCCGCTGGGTCACACCCGCGTTCGCCCTGATCGCCGGCGTGTCTTCTTCATCGTCGCGATCGCCCAGGATGACTGGGGCGGTGCCTGGTTCTCACTGGCCCTGTTCACCGGCTACGCGGCGCTGCTGGCATTCCTGGGCGGCCGGGTCGAAGTGATCGGCCTGCTGCGTGGTGACACGACCGATGAGCGTGCGGCCCAGATCCACCT
>DATFRM010000407.1:0-4068 GCA_035263265.1 Actinomycetes bacterium | reverse complement strand
CGGTGTCGAGTTCCGGCCGCGGGTCGGCACCCGGCTCTGGATCGGTGACCGCAGCACGTTCGCCGCCAGGGCCTCGGTGCTGGATGTGGTGCCGCTGCGTAAGGGTGACCGCTTCGGCTACCGGCAGTGCCGGGCGCGCCGGGCGGGTCACCTGCTGGTGGCCAGCGGCGGTACTGCACACGGGATCGGCCTGGAGGCACCCCGGCTCCTTCGCGGGCCGATCGCCCGGGCGAAGGCGCTGGCCGCGGGTTGGCTGGCGGCGCTGAACCGGAACCGCTCCCCGTACTCCTTGAACCGCCGGCGGCTGTGGTTCGCCGAGCCGCCACACATGCAGGTGAGCCTGCTGTGGGTGCCCGAATCGGTCCAGCCGCCGAAGGAAGGCGACGAGCTCGCGGTGGACGTCCGGATGACGACCACGCACTTCGACCGGGTCGTCCTCGAGTGAACTGATCGACACCCCCCGGTCGGGGCTGTGCCCGACACACACCGGGGGTACTTGCCGACCTGGCTAGTACGCGGCGCCGGCGCGAGCCAGGGTCGGGCCGAACCGGTCGGGAGCACCGTCAAGTGGCCCGCCCGACGGATCGTCGTCCACGCCATCGGCCCGGACCGGGTCGAACTGCGGGCGCAGGATGTCCCGCACCACCATCCCGGCGAGGTACGCGGTCCCGGCCAGGTGCGCGATGATCGCGATCCAGTAGTGCCGCTCGTCGAGCCCCTTACCCCCGGCCGTGTCGAGTAGGTACAGCCAAACCCCGGCCCAGTACACAACCTCGCAGGCCTGCCAGATCAAGAAGTCACGCCAGCGCGGACGAGCCAGCACGGCCAGCGGCACCAGCCACAACGCGTACTGCGGCGAGTACACCTTGATGGTCAGCACGAACGCGACCACGACCAGGAACGCGAGCTGGGCAAACCGGGGCCGACGCGGCGCGAACAGCGCGAGCCCGGCGATGCCCGCGCACAGCAGCAGCAGCGACACCGCTACCAGCCGGTTCAGCGTCTGGACGTCCAGCCAGCCGCGCGCCTGGCTGATGATCAGCCATGGGGTGCCGTAGTCCGGCCCGCGCTCCTCGCTGAACACCCAGAACCTGGTCCACCCGGTCCAGCCGAACACCATCACCGGAACGTTGATCACCAGCCAGGTGAGCGCCGCCGCGACCGCGGTCTGGGTGAACTCGCGGAGCTTGCCGACGCGCAGGCAGAGCAGGAACAGCGGGCCGAGCACGAGCACCGGATACAGCTTGGTCGCGATCGCGAGACCGATGAGCACGCCGGCCAACCCCGGTTCGTATCGGGACCAGGCGAGCATGCCGAGCGCCAGCAGTGCGACCGCGGCCAGATCCCAGTTGATTGTTCCGGATAGCGCGATCACCGGGGCGGCCGCCACCATCACCCCGTCCCAGGGTCTTCGCCCGGCCAGCAGCACGGTCGCCCAAACCGCGACCGCGGCACAGAGCAGCATCAACCAGGCGTTGAGATCGAAGAACCGGACCGCTTCCTTGTTGACCTGGTTGGGCCCGTCAGCAGAGAGCGTGCGGGCAAGCTCAGCGGTCACCGCCATGATCGCGCCGGTCAGGACCGGATATTCCAGCGCCTCGTAGTTGCCCTCGTCGACGTAGGGCAGCTTGCCCTCGGCGAAGCCGCGCAGGCGGTACATGTGCGGGATGTCGCTGTAGCACATGTGCGAGTACGCGTATCCGGTCACCGGCGACGCCCACGCGTTCTCCCGGCAGATCCCGCGCTGCATGATGCCGAGCCCGGCGACGACGATGACCACCGCGAGCGCCACCCGCATCGGTGTCCACCAGCTGGCGCCGGTCCTGATCCGCCGGCCGGCTGGACCGCCGACGGCCTCGCTGCTGGCGCGGACCAGCGGATCGTCCCGGGTCGGCGCTACCGGCTCCCCAACTTGCACCGGGACAGGCTACCTACAGGTCACCAGACAGGGATCAGACGGGTTCCTGGACCGGTCGGCGTGGTGGGTGGACCCGTCGGCGTGGTGGGTGGACCCGTGGGCGTGGTGGGTGGACCGGTCGGAGGCGGTGTGGTCGGCGTCCGCGTGGGCGGTTCGGTTGACTCTGTTGGCGGCGCTTGCGTCGTGGGCGGTGCGAAATCCGGAGCGATCTTGCCCCACGGGACGAAGGGATCGAATTGTGCGATCTCCATGCCGTCCAGCGCTTCCTTCATGTACGCGGTCCAGATCAGCGTGGGATAGCCACCACCGGCACGGAGGCTGGGATCCCCGAAGCCCACCCGGCCGTGATCCTTGCCGCTCTTGTAGTTGCTATAGCCGCCCAGGTCCCACTTGTGCACCTTGTGCGGATTGCCGTACTGATCCTTGACGGTGATCTCTTGGTCGGATCCGTCGCCGCGCCAGATCGCCACCGTGGTGGTGAGCTGACCCGGGGTGAAGCCGGAGAACCAGAGTGTCAGGCCCTCGTGGTTACCGGTCTTCCCGGCCGCCGGTCGGCCGAGTGCCTGCGCCCGGAAACCGGTGCCGTCCTGGATCACCTGCTGCAGGGCATAGTCGACGTTGTTGACGACCTCGGATTTGAACACCCGCCGGACCGGCTCCGGATGGTGCAGATCGACCAGTGAACCGTCTGCCCGGCGCACCTCCTTGACCAGGTGCGGAGCGATTCGCGTGCCACCGTTGGCGAACGTGGAGTAGCCGGCCGCCATGTCGATCACACGTGGTGCGGCGATACCGAGCACGATCCGTGCGTTCGGCTCGGCGAAGCCCTTCGTGTCCTCGGGAAGACCGGCGTCGATCGCGGCTTTGCGGATCTTCCGCGGTCCGATGAGCTTGTCCGCCATGTTCGCGTACACGGTGTTGATCGACTTTTTGGTGCCCTCGAGCAGCGTGACCGAACTTCCGTAGTTGGTGCCGCCCTGGTTGGTGACCACGGCGCTGCCGTCTTCCATGTCATAGCCGCTGTTGCCGTCGAAGCGATTCTCCAGCGAGTAACCGTCGGCCAGCACGGCGGCCAAGCCGAACACCTTGAACGTCGAGCCCGGCCTGACTTCGGCCTGGGTAACGCCGTTGTACTGGTACTTCAGGTAGTTCAGCCCACCGATCATCGCCCGGACTTCGCCGGTCGACGAGTCGATGGAAACCATCCCGATGTGCGTGTCCTTGATACCGGTCTTCGGCCAGTTCTCGGTCACCGCTCGGTATGCGGCACTTTGCATGTCGCGGTTGATGGTCGTGACGATCCGCAACCCACCGGTCTTGATCTCATCGTCCGAGATCCCGGCCGCATTCAGCTCGTCCTCGACCGCGGAGATGATGTAGCCCTTGGTTCCGGCGTAGCGGTTCGACGCCACCCATTTCTTGATCGCCGGGAACTTTGCCTTGGCCCGGCGCTCGGGCGACAGGGTATGGGTGTCGACCATGCTGTCCAGCACGTAGTTCCAGCGGTCCTTCAGCTGATCCAGATGCTTGTCCGGGTTGTACAGGTTCTCCGGGGACCGGATCAGCGCGGCCAGCACCGCGCTCTGCTCCACCGACAGTCCCTTGACCGAGGACTTGCCGAAGTACACCCGCGCCGCGGTCTCCACCCCGTAGGCGCCGCGGCCGAAGTAGGTCTGGTTGAGGTAGTCCTCGAGGATCTGGTCCTTGGTGTAGACCTGGTCGAGCTTGATCGCGTAGAAGAACTCCTTGACCTTCCGCTTCAGCGTGCGCTCCTGGTTGGTGAACGCCTGCTTCGCGTACTGCTGGGTGATCGTCGAGCCGCCCTGCGTCGGGCCGCCGGTCAAGTTGTTGATGAACGCGCGCACGATGCCCTTGGGCGAGATGCCGCGGTCGCTGTAGAAAGTGCGGTTCTCGGCCGCGATGACTGCGTCCTGCAGATGCTGTGGGATGTCGACCAGGTGCACGATCTCGCGGTTGGTCGGGCCGAGCCTGGTCATCTCGCCCTTGCCGTCGGCGTAGTACATGATGCTGGTCTGCTGCGCGGAGATCGCGTTCAGGGCCGGCGGATCGATCGCGTTGTAGAGCACGATGAACGCCAGCATCATCAGCATGGCGAACACCACCGCGATCGAGGTCACGTGTCGCCACGA
>DATFRM010000406.1:0-5626 GCA_035263265.1 Actinomycetes bacterium | reverse complement strand
CCCGACCGCGGTGCTCTCGGTGCTGGCCCAGTCCGTACCGGTCACCTCGGGCGGCTACGCGACCAGGTCACACGGCGTGCTGACCAGCTTGGCTGCGCGCGGCTGGCGGGTAGAGGCAGTGACCAGACTCGGTTTCCCGTACGACCGCTGGCCGCAGTCGGACACCCGGGTCGTGCCGGCCATCGACGTCGTCGACGGGATCACCTATCACCGGCTGCTCGAGGACGGGACCCGGCGATATCCGCAGCATCCGTTGCGCTCGTATGTCGATCGATTCGCCGATCGAGTGGTCGAGCACGCGGTCCGGCACCAGGCGCGGCTCCTGCACGCCTCCAGCTTCCACGTCAACGGCCTGGCGACTGCCAGTGCTGCGCGCCGGCTCGGACTGCCGTTCGTATACGAGATGCGCGGGCTCGAGGACCTGATGAAGATCTCGCGCGATCCGTCGTTCGGCGAGACCGACCGGTACCGGTTCCTGACCTCGCTGGAGAACGAGATCTGTCTGCAGGCGGATCGGGTCTTCGTGATCACTGAGGCGCTACGCCGGGAGATGGCAGCGCGCGGGGTGCCCGTGGATCGGATGGTCGTGCTCCCCAACGGGGTTCACGTCGACCAGTTCGCGCCCCGGCCGCGGGACGCCGAGCTCGAGCGCGAGCTCGGCGTGGCCGGCAAGACAGTGATCGGCTACGCCGGCGGACTGGTGGACTACGAGGGCGTGGACCTGCTCCTCGACGCGGTTGCCGCGCTGCGAGAGCGCCGGGACGACTTCCATCTGATCGTGGTCGGGGACGGCCACTACCAGAGTGCGCTGGACGCGCAGGCCGGCCGGCTGCGGCTCGGTGACGTAGCCACGTTCACCGGACGGGTGCCGCACTCCCGGATCGGCCGCTACCTCTCGCTGTTCGACGTCGCGCCGTTCCCACGCCGGCCACTGCCGGTCTGCGAGCTGATCTCGCCGATCAAACCGTTCGAGTCGATGGCGATGGGTAAGGCGGTCGTAGTCTCCAGCGTCGCCGCCCTGACCGAGATCGTCACCGATGGCAGGACCGGCCTGGTGTTCGCCAAGGGTGACGTCATCGATCTCACCCGGGCGCTGGAACGACTGCTGGACTCCCCCAAGCTGCGCGCCAGCCTGGGCGCCCAGGCGCGGGATTGGGTTCGCGCCGAACGCGACTGGTCCAGCATCGTGGATGTGGTGGACGCAACCTACCGGGAGGTGCTGGACGGACCGGCGGCGACGCAGTCGGAACGTAGCTGATCGTGGTTGGATAGTCGCAGCCGGTACTTGAGTTGCCCGTCGGGCTCGATCGCGGCACCAGGTATCGCGGCTGGCAGCCGGACCGGCAATGTAGCCGCCAAGTGCCCTGGTGGGCGTGTTACGGTGTCGCGGCTATCCCAAAGGTGCCCGGTAATAGTGGGACAAGTCAGGAGCAATCGGATGTTCGACGAGGCAACCGTGAGCGAATCGGCGGCCGGGCCGCAGAGCGGCTCGAACCAGCCGGATCGCTGGGACCTGGCGGTCATCGGCCTCGGCTATGTGGGCCTGCCGCTCGCCCAGGCGGCGGCCGCGGCGGGGCTGCGCGTGGTCGGCGTCGATCTGATGCAGAGCCTGGTCGAGCAACTCAACGCCGGACGGTCCCACGTGGACGATCTCTCCGACGACGACATCGCGACCATGCTCAACCAAGGGTTCAGCGCCACCACGGACGAGACCATGATCAGTCGCAGCGCGGTCGCGGTGATCTGCGTGCCCACCCCGCTGGATGACGACAACCGGCCCGACCTTGGCGCGGTGACCGGGGCCGGCCGCACGATCTCCCGCAACCTGCGTGCCGGCACCCTGGTCGTGCTCGAGTCGACAACCTGGCCCGGAACCACCGAGGAAGTGCTGCGACCGATTCTCGAGGAGTCCGGACTGGTCGCCGGGCGGGACTTCAGCCTGGCGTACTCCCCGGAGCGGATCGACCCGGGCAACCCGACCTACGGCTTCCGCAATACGCCCAAGGTGGTCGGCGGGTTCACCCCTGACTGCCGGGACCGCGCCGTCGGTTTCTACAGCCGGGTAGTCGAGCGCGTGGTCCCGGTCAACGGGCTGGCCGAAGCTGAGATGGCCAAGCTGCTGGAGAACACCTACCGGCACGTGAACATCGCGCTGGTCAACGAGATGGCGATGTTCTGCGATGAGCTCGACATCGATCTGTGGGAAGCGATCGACGCGGCCGCGACCAAGCCGTTCGGGTTCCAAGCGTTCCGGCCCGGTCCCGGGGTGGGTGGGCACTGCATCCCGGTCGACCCGAACTACCTCTCGCACCGGGTCCGCCGGCTCGGCTACCCGTTCCGGTTCGTCGAACTGGCCCAGGAAGTGAACGAGCGGATGCCGGCCTACGTCGTCGCCCGGATCACCCGCATGCTCAACAACCGCTCGCGCGCCGTAAACGGAGCGGCCGTCCTGCTGCTCGGCGTGACCTACAAGGCCGACATCGCCGACGAGCGGGAGACCCCGGCAGTGCCGCTGGCCCGCCGGTTGCGCACGCTCGGGGCGAACCTGAGCTACGCCGACCCGTACGTCGCCGACTGGAAGGTCGGCGGGATACCGGTGCCCCGGGCGACGGACCTCGGCCAGGCGATTGCCGACGCCGACATCATCGTGCTGCTCCAGCCGCACGCCGCGTTCGATCTGGCCGAGATCCAGAACAAGGCGCAGCTGGTACTGGACACGCGTGGAGTGCTCACTGACTCCGACACGGTCGAGCGGCTGTAGCGGCTGGGATGGCCGGACGGTAGGGAGGGCTCCGGTGCGGGTTCTAGTGATGACGGTGGTCCATCACCCGGAGGACGCGCGGATCCTGCACCGCCAGATCCGCGCGCTTGTCGATGCCGGGCACGAGGTCGTGTACGCGGCGCCGTTCTCCGCCTACGCGACCGACCCTCGGCCCTGGGTGACCGCGGTCGACCTGCCGCGGGCCAGCGGCCGGCGGCGAATCGCGGCTGTGCGGCGAGCACGAAGCGTGCTGCGCGAACTCGCTCCCCAGGTGGACATCGCGGTCCTGCACGATCCCGAACTGCTGCTCGCCGCCGGTGCTGCTCGCAAGCGAATCCCGATCGTCTGGGACGTGCACGAGGACACCGCCGCAGCGCTCGGCCTTAAGGCCTGGCTGCCCGGCCCGGCCCGGCCGGCCGCCCGGCGCGCGGTACGGCTGGTCGAGGCGACCGCGGAGCGGCGGCTGCACCTGATGCTTGCCGAGCCGGCCTATGCGCAGCGGTTCCGGCGCGAGCATCCGGTGGTGCCGAACTACCCCTACGTGCCCGCCACCGTGCCATCACCGAGTGCCGACCGGGTCGCGTACGTCGGTTGGCTGTCCGAGGCACGCGGCGCACTCGACATGGTCGCGGTCGCGAGGTTGCTCGCGCCACACCGAATCCAGGTCGAGCTGATCGGCCCGGCGGACGCCCACATCCGCCCGATCATCGAGCAGGCGGCGGCCGACGGCGTACTGGTGTGGACCGGGTATCTGCCAAACGACGACGCACTGCGCCGGGTCGAAGGCGCGCTGGCCGGGCTGATGCTGCTACACGACGAGCCGAACTACCGGCACTCGCTGCCGACCAAGGTGGTCGAGTACATGGCACGCGGTGTGCCGGTGATCACCACCCCGCTGCCGGAGGCGGTCCGGCTGATCGAGAGCCACGAGTGCGGGCTGGTGGTGCCGTGGTCGGATCCGGACGCGGTCGCGAAGGCCGCACTCACCCTGCGCGACGACACGCAAACGCGGCTCACGCTCGGCCGCAACGGGCACGCCTCGGCGATTCAGCACTACGGCTGGCCGGCCGCCGGTCGCCGGTTCGTCGCCCAGCTGGCGACCTGGGCCACGGCCGGGCGAGCAGCTACGACCTGACTTGGTCTTACTACGGTCTTGCCGCATATTCCGGGGGGCCAGCCTGCAGTCTGTCGCCGGTTACCTTGGCGTGCTCGGGTCGCCGACCAGTTGCCTGGCCTGCGTGACGTCGGCGCTCATCTGCTCGAGGAGTGCCTCGACCGACTCGAACCGCACCGTCTCCCGCAGCCGCTCGGCGAAGTCCATTGCGACGTGCTGGCCGTACAGGTCGAGATCGTCGCGGTCGAGCACGTACGCCTCGACCCGCCGTTCCGTGCCGTCGAATGTCGGATTCGTACCGATGGAGATCGCGGCCGGTAGCGCCTGGCCGGCCACCACCAGCCAGCCGGCGTAGACCCCGTCGGCGGGAATCCCGGCATGCTCGACCGGGGCTAGATTCGCGGTCGGGTAGCCAAGGTCGCGGCCCCGCCGATCTCCCTCGACCACCGTGCCCTCGATCCGATGCGGCCGGCCGAGACCGGCGGTGGCGGTCGCCATGTCACCGGCCGCGACCGCGACCCGGATCGCAGTGGACGACACCGGCTCCGTGCCACTGGCCGACGGCACCAGGTCCAGTCCGATCACCTCGAAGCCGTAGTCGGCCCCGAGCAGGCTGAGCTGGGCCACCGTGCCGGCCGCCTTGTGCCCGAACCGGAAGTTGCTGCCGACCACGATCTGACCGGCGTGCAGGGTGTCGACCAGCACCAGCCGGACGAACTCCTCGGCCGACAGCTGGGAGAACTCGGTCGTGAACGGCAGCACGAGCGTTGCGGCGACGCCGAGCTCGGCCAGCATGTCGAGTCGATGGTCGAGCGTGCTCAGCAGCTCCGGATGGGTACCGGGGCGCACCACCTCCAGCGGGTGCGGATCGAACGTCACCACGACCGGCGTCAGACCGGCCGGGCGCGCCTCGGCGACCATGCGGTCGATGACCGCGCGATGGCCGCGATGCACCCCGTCGAACACCCCGATGGTGACCGCGCTACGGCCCCAGTCGGCCGGCACCGCATCCAGTCCGCGCCAGCGGAGCACGGCGCCTCCTCACTCCGTCTCGTACGTTCGCCCGTGGCCGGCTCGTCCGTCGCCGGACCTTTGGCTCGTTTCCAGGTACCTGGCTTGTCGGGTTGGCCGGGCCAGCCCAAGCCTCCCATGCCACATCCCAGCGCGAAGCCGCGAAGCGGACATTCCCGACGGTGTCCTCCGGGTGCACTGCCGGACATTCGACTGTGGCGTCCGGTGCAATGCCCGGGCATTCGCGACCGCCGCGTCTGATGCAATGCCCGGGCATTCGCGACAGCCTCGTCTGGTGCAAATGCCGGGCATTCGCGACTATGGCGTCCGGAAGTTGATCAGGCCCGCTCAGGCCGCTCGGATAAGTCATGACATATCCCGCCCACGCGGGCTTCTTGATCGACTTCTCGACGCCATAGTCGGATTTCCCCTGCGCAGGGCCGGATCCTGCGGTTGAGGCGGCGTCTGCGCCGAGATGGTGGGGATGCCTCGCCAGGGCGCGGCCCGGGCTGCGGCCTCTAGAGTGCGTGGCCATGGCGAAGCTCATCTATTCGGCCATCGAGTCATTGGACGGCTACATCGCCGATGCGGACGGCAATTTCGACTGGAGCGCTCCGGACGAGGAGGTGCACCAGTTCCTCAACGACCTGGAACGGCCGGTCGGCACGTTCCTGCTCGGGCGCCGAATGTACGAAGTACTGGCCTATTGGGAGATCGCACACACCGATCCCGAGCTGACA
>DATFRM010000405.1:0-2675 GCA_035263265.1 Actinomycetes bacterium | reverse complement strand
GATCGGCTGACCAGCGCCACCCCGGCAACCGCGAACAGGATCCCGATCGAGTCGATGTGCGCGCCGTTGACTACCTCGTACAGCAGCAGCGGGTTCAACGACCAGAGCAGCCCAACCCGCGCCCTGGCCGCGGTCGGGTCGGCGCTGCGTGTCGCTGCAAGCCGGTCGAGGATCAGTCCGGTCAGTACGAAGGCGAGCGCGCCGAATACGGCCAACGCGAACACGGTCGCGTGGGTCGAGCCATCGCCGAGCCGCGCGGCCAGCCACTGCTCGGCCGTGCCGAGCGGTCCGTAGATGGACGTGGTGTGCTGCCAGGGCGCCTCGACCGCGTGCCCGATCGGGTCGCCGGCCGCCGCGAGGTCGCTCGCGGTCTGACGGTACGGGTCACCACCGAGGCTCGCGATCCGCCCGTAGGCCGCGTAAACCAGCACGTCGGCCGATCCCATCGGCGGGACCAGGATCATTGCTACCGCGGCTAGTAGCCCCAGCAGGCTCAGCCGCCCGGGATCCGGTCGCCACCCGCCGGCCAGCGCCCGCAGTCCAAGCGCCAGGCCGGCTATGCCTAGTGCGATCGCGGTCAGTAGCAGCGCCGTGACCAGCCACGGCGATGGATCGGCGGAGATCCAATACGGCGGCAGCCAGCTACGGCGTTGCGGGAGCGGCGGCTGGGCCGCACTGGGGCCGAGCAACCCGACGCAGCAGAACAATGCCAGCGAGCCGGCCAGGCACCGTCCGGCGCCGGCGGTCAACTGCTTGGATCGCGCGCGGCGCTACCGGACCGGCGCCGGGTGGCCAGTGCGGCCTGTACGTGGGCGAACTGCCGGAGCCGGTGGACCTGCGAGTGCACGTCGCGCCCGGTCACCCGGTGATGGAAGTCCGCCTCGACCTCCTTGACCTTGAAGCCCTTCCGGACCAGGTCGATGGTCAGTCCGGTTTCTACCCCGAACCCATGGGCCAGCGGCTGGGCCGCGTTGAACGCGGCCCGGGTCAGGCAGCGCTGACCGGACAGCGGCTGGGTGGAGTCGAAGTCGGAGAGCTTGCGGATGCCCGCCCGGGATGCCCGGACCACGAACCCGAAGCCACCGCCCGCGGTTCGCTGCTGCGGGAGCACTGCGATGGTCATGTCGGCGGCGCCGTCCCGTACGGGGGCCACCAGCGCATCCCCCGATTTGGCGGTTTCTTCCAGGTCGGCGTCGAGGAACAGCAGGTGCCGTGGTTCGGTCCGGCCATCGTGCCGGTCCAGGCCGGACACGACCGCGGCGCCGGTGCGCATGGCCGCGCCCTTGCCGCGGTTGCGCGAGTGGCTGACCACGGTGGCGCCGGCCGACCTGGCGGTGCGTGCGGTGGCGTCCTGCGAGCCATCGTCAACCACGATGATCACGTCGACGCCGGGGATCGTGCGGGCCGCGGCCACGGTCGCCGCGATCCGGTCCTGCTCGTCCTTTGCCGGAATGACCACGGCGACGTCGCCGTCGGTATGCCGAACGCGCTTGGCCATGGCGGCAGCGTAGTGGTTGGCGCTCGTGGTGGTGCGAGGTATAGCGGGGTTAGCTGCTATGCCCGGACATCCGCTCGACGAGCAGTGTGAGCCGCTCCTCGACGACCGGCGTCTCGGCGCGACCCTGCAGCATGAGCACCGTCTCACCCCGGCGGAGCCGTTCGTACCCGACCGGCTCGAGCGCCGCGGTCGTGTAGGTGACCATCGGGGTTTCCGCCAGTCGGTCGTGCAGGCGCAGCCAGTCGACGATGCCGGGACCGCGCGGCCGCGTGAGCATGAGATCGGTGACGACCAGGTCAGGCGGTGTGATCGCGGCCCGCAGCACGGCTTCGGACTCCGAGGTGGAGTGGACGACCTGCATCCCGCGCCGCTCCAGATTGCTACCGAGCACGGTCGCCACGGTCGCATCGCCCTCGATCAGCAACACCCGAGCCGGCCTGCCATCCTTACGACCACTCGGGATCAGCGCGCGCAACAGCGCGGCCGGATCACTGCCGTACAGCGCATTGGCGGAGACCTCGCCGAGGCCGGCCGCGACGATCAGCGGCAAGCCCACCTCGACGGCGGAGTTGCGGATCACGGTGAGCGCGGTCCGCGTCACTGGACCGGTCAGCGGATCGATCAGCAGCGCACTCGGCTCCCGGCTCAGATACCCGGTGAGATCGTGCGGTGTGCCGACCGGGATCGAGTGCCAGCCCAGCCGGTTAAGCGACACCGCGGTTGCCTCGTGCGCCTGCGGCCAGACCAGGACCGACTTGGGCAACGCGAGCAGCCCGCCGGTGCTCGGCATCCGCTCGACGCTCCTGGGCGCCGTCTCCACCGGGGGTAGATCGGCGACCGAAGGAAGATGGGCGACGTCCGGAAGTGGGCTGGCCATGGTGTCGGGACCGACCGTCCAGCCGCCCAGACGGGTGGTCGGGTCGCCGGTCTTGGCCGCCGGAGCAGGTGGCGGTGCCGGTGTCGGGGTGGCCGCCCGCGAACTCGCAGCTGTGGCGGCAGTTTGGGCGGCGGGCACCTGGACCGCGGGCGGCGCTTGGGCGGCGGGTGCTTGAGCGGCGGGTGCTTGGGCCGCGGGCGTGGGCACATCGGAAACAGCCGGCGTGGGCACATCGGGAGCAGTCGGCGCGGTCGCCGGGGTCGGACGGGCACTGACCGGTGGGGTGGTAGCGGACGCCGC
>DATFRM010000404.1:0-13711 GCA_035263265.1 Actinomycetes bacterium | reverse complement strand
CGGCCGGGCACCGCTGCCGTGGCTCTCGTAGTACATGTTCAGGCCGTTGACGTCGGCGTATGCCATGTCTGCCCTCCGGGAGTTGGCGAGCGGAGCCCGAGCACCCGGGACGCCGTACGGACGCCGCCGGGTCACCCCACGCTCGATCAAACTAGTCGACCGAATGCCGCTCGCTACCGACGACCTCGTCTGCCGCGAGATGCAGCACCTCGAACTCGCCTTTGGCCAGCCATGGTTCGGCCGGCGGGGGCGCACCCAGCCGCGCATACGTCCAGGCGAGCAGGCCGGGTATGTCTTCACCGTGCCCGCACAGGACCGCGGACACCCGCTGGCCGATCAGCTCCTCGACCAGGTCCCGCGGGTCGTCGCCCCCGTTGTAGATCGACAGCGCCTTGCTGATTTCGATCTCGGCACCGATCGAGTCGGCGTACCACTCCAGGGTCTGCACGCACCTCTTGGCCGGAGCGCTGATCAGCCGTCGCGGGCCGAAACAGCCGAGCAGCACGGCCAGCGCGGCGGCCTCCTCCTCACCGGTGGCGTCAAGCGGCCGGTCCCGATCGGCTCCCGACCAGCGGCGCCGATCCCCGGCCCGGGCGTGCCGGACGATGACGAGCGGAACGGTGTCCGGCCGGGCGGCGGCAAAGCCGGCCAGGGTGGACGCGTCCCGGCGGTAGGTCAGCCGCCGCTTCGCCTCGGCCAGCGGGAACCAGGCCAGGGCGTCGACCTCATCGGTGGCGTTGAATCCGGTGTCGGCGGTGACCGACGCGGCCCAGTAGTCGACCCGTTTGGGCCGGTTGTCCCTGAGGTAACCCTGCGGTGGCAGCGGCCGGCCAAGCATCACCTCGAGCCCGGTCTCTTCCCAGACCTCGCGCACCGTGGCCAGCAGAACATGCTCGCCCGGCTCGAGCTTGCCCTTCGGCAGTGACCAGTCGTCGTAGCGAGGTCGATGGACCAGCGCGATCCGAGGTTTGTCGGGTGAGCCGCGCCAGACGACCGCTCCGGCGGCCCGGATCAGATCAGGAGTGTTCTCAGTCATCCACCAACCGCCAGCGGCGACCCTGGATCAGATGGTCTTGGAGATCCAGCAGCGGGGCACCGCGGCCGCCGCGACGGCGCCGGGTCCAGCGGCCGTCGGAGTTCAGCCGCCACGAGGCGGTCGAGCCCGACATCGCCAGCTCGATCAGTTCGCGCAGTTCCCTGATGTGGCCCGGATCGATGACCCGGACGAGCGCCTCCACCCGCCGGTCCAGGTTGCGGTGCATGAGGTCGGCACTACCGAGCCAGACGTCAGGATCACCGCCGTTCTCGAACACGAAGATGCGCGAATGCTCAAGGAAGCGGCCCAGGATGCTGCGTACCCTGATCGTCTGCGACATGCCCGGCACACCCGGCCGCAGCGAACAGATGCCACGCACCCAGATGTCGATCGGCACGCCGGACACGGACGCCTTGTACAGGGCCTCGATGATCCCCTCGTCGACGAGGGAGTTGACCTTGAACTGGATGCCGGCCGGGAGACCCTGCTCGTAGTTGCGCGCCTCCCGCTCGATCCGGTCCACTAGGCCGGGCCGAAGACTATGCGGACCGACAAGTAGCCGTCGGTATGCCCGGTGCCGGCCGAAGCCGGACAGCTGGTTGAACAGATCGGTGAGATCCTCGCCGATGTCGAAGCTCGAGCTGAGTAGCCCGAAGTCCTCGTACCCCCGGGCCGTCTTCGGGTTGTAGTTGCCGGTGCCGATGTGGCCGTACCGGCGCAGGCTGCCGTCCGGCTCGGCCCGGATGACCAGGGCGAGCTTGCAGTGCGTCTTCAGCCCGACGACGCCGTACACGACGTGCACGCCCGCTTCTTCGAGTTTGCGCGCCCACCGGATGTTGGCGCGCTCGTCCCACCGCGCCTTGATCTCCACCAGAACCAGCACCTGCTTGCCGGCCTCGGCGGCGTCGATCAGCGCGTCCAGGATCGGCGAGTCGCCACTGGTCCGGTACAGCGTCTGCTTGATCGCAAGCACATGCGGGTCGGCTGCGGCCTCCTCGACGAACCGCTCGACGGTCGTAGCGAACGAGTCGTACGGGTGGTGGATCAGCACTTCCCGCTCGTCCAGCACGGTCGCGACCGGGACGTCGGCCGGCAACGATGCCTCGGCCGGGACGAACAGCGGATACTTCAGGTCGGCCCGGTCCAGGTCGGCGGTTCCGTGCAGACCGCTGAGGTCGAGCGGGCCGGGCACCCGGTAGATGTCGTTCTCCTCCACGCCGAGTTCGGCCGCCAGCCGGGCGAGTACCTCGGTCGAGATGCTGTCCTCGACCTCGAGGCGGACCGCCGGTCCGAACCGGCGGCGCAGCAGCTCGCGCTCGAGTGCGGCGAGCAGGCTCTCGGTGTCGTCGTCGTCGAGGTCGAAGTCTTCGTTGCGGGTGACCCGGAAGGGGTGCCGCTCAACGATCTCCATGCCGACGAACAGCTGGTCGAGATGAGCCGCGATCACGTCGTCGAGAGGGACGAACCGGTACTTGGACGCCTCCACGAACCGGGGCAGCGACGGTGGCACCTTGACTCGCGCGAATACCTGCCGGCCCGTCGTCGGATCGCGGACCACGACCGCCAGGTTCAGCGAGAGTCCGGAGATATAGGGAAACGGATGCGCGGGGTCGACGGCGAGCGGAGTGAGCACCGGGTAAATCCGGGTGCGGAAGAACGCGTGCATTCGCGACTTCTCGGCCGCCGACAGGTCGACCCAGCGAAGGATATGAATGCCCTCGGCGGCCAGCGCGAAGCGGATGTCGCGCCGGAACGCGCGGCTGTGCCTCAGCGCGAGCCGGTGCGCGATCCTGGAGATGCGCTCCAGCTGTGGTCGCAGCGCCTGGCTGTTCAGGCCGATCGTGCCGACGCCGGTGACCAGCCGGCGTTTCAGCCCGGCGACTCGGACCATGAAGAACTCGTCGAGGTTGGTAGCGAAGATCGCTAGGAACCGCACCCGCTCGAGCAGCGGCAGCTCCTGGGTCTCGGCCAGCTCGAGCACGCGCTGGTTCCACGCCAGCCAGCTCTCTTCCCGATCGATGAAGCGCGTGGAGAGGTCACTCGGCAGCGAGGCTATCGATGCGGAGACGGGTTCGGCGCTCATCGCTTGGATACATGCCGCATTGAGATGAACACGGCCTTACCGCAGCGTTGCCGGCGAATGAACCGTCCAGGTTGGATCCCTAGGCACGTTAGCCGAGCCATCGTTTCACCGCCGTTCTCACTCGCGTCCGGGCATGTGGGAGCCTCGTCAGCGTGTTCGCGGCCACCGCGGCCTGCCGGCCGTGCAGTAGCCCGAACGTAAACGCGCTCTGCCCGGCCGCCTCGGCATCGTCCGCCTCCGCTCGGAGTATCTCCCGGGCTACCACCGTGTCCTGGTGGGTGCCGAGCAGGTCCTGGACGTCCTTGAGCCGGCCGACCACCCGCTCGGCGGGTTTGCCGGCGGTCGGCACGAGGACCTCGACCGCGTAGCGGGCCCGCTTGGCCGATCTACGAGCCTCGTGCAGTGCGGCGTCCTTCGCGGCCGCTTCGGCCGAGGCTGCGGCAATGGCCGGGTCTTCGGGGGCCGACTCCTCGTGGGCGGTATGGGCTGGTTCGCTAGCGGCTGGGTCGCCGGTGGCCGGCTCAGCCGCGGATGCCAGCCGGCGCTCGGCTCGGCGGACCGCGGTGCGCACCAGCTTCCGTACCTCGCCATTGACCGGCCGCCGCTCGGGTGGCTGGTCGAGCAGCTCATCGAGCTGATCAAGGAGCGTGAAGTAGCGGTCGGTGTCGAGACTGGCGAGCGCGGACTCGCGGGCGCGTTCCCGTTGACCGGTGAAGCGCTCGGACATCAGCGTGCCAACCGGTCCGATAACCAGCTCCGGCGGTTCAGCCGCTACCGCGTCGGCCAGCCGTTCGGCGATCACCTCGAGATCGCGAACCGGGCCGAGCTCGCTCGCCAGCCAGCGCAGCTCGGCCCGAACGGGCTCGGAGCGATCGACCGGCAGCAGCTGCCGGAACGTCCGCAACGTACTGCGCAGCCGGCGCACCGCCACCCGGAAGTCGTGCACCGCTTCCGAATCGTCTCGCCGGACGGCCGGGTCCAGGGCGATGATCGCCTCACGCTGGGCGCGGGCGTAGCCGGCGACCGGGCGCCAGGCTCGGCCGTCCTTGGGCGTCGGCGGAAGCGCCGCGCTGAGCGCCCTCGCCAGCTTGGATCCGACCGAGGCAGGATGCGCGCCCGCTTCCAGCAGGCGGCCCTCGAGCGCGTCCAGAACGTCGACCGCGGCGTCCGCGCCATCGGCCAGCTCGACCTCGATCTCCCGCCAGCTGGCCGGTGGCACCAGGCCGTCCGGCGAGCGCACGGTTACCCGGTCGTCCGCGATCAGTGCCACCGGTGTTCCGTCGGCGGACCGGACCGTTCGCTCGATCCGGCGGGTGGACATCCGCACGACCGGATCAAGCTGCCGGCCTCTGCGGAGCGCGGCCAGCTCATCGTCGAATGCGGCCGGTACTCGGTTGCGTCCGGACGACGGGCGCGGTGCGCGGATCTCCGTCCGCGCACCCGGTGCCGCCGGCCGCTTCAGATGCCAGCCTGCGTCCGTGCCACCGGTCCGATAGCGCAGCGTGACGCCGTGCCGGGCCAGCGTGAAGCCTTCGGTGTCGTAGTAGGTGGCCGTCAGCCGATGGGTGACCGGTTCGTCGACGGCAAGCTCGGTTGACCCGCCAGTGAGCTCGGGGAGCTCGAAATCGGCCGGCACTTCGTACTTGCGCTCTACCTCGGTCACTCTTGTCCCCACGCCACCAACCTAACCGGGCTTGCTCATTCTGCGATGCCGGGAGTAGGCGGCAATCCTGTTGACTCTGTCACATCGCCCAGGTCAACGGCACCGTGCGCCGAATCGGCGTCAAGGATGCGTCAAGATCTCTCTCGACCGACTACCGGAGCGACTACCCGATCCGCGACGACCGGCTTAGCGTCGGGAGTCGCTGGGCAGGACCCGAAGCCGCCTCGTCTCGGCGACCGCTGGATCGAGGCGTGTTGGGAGGAGCCCAACGGCCTGCCGGGGCGCTTGACCTGCTCCGGCAGGCCTGCGCACTGTCGTCGGAGCTGTGCGTCCTGAGCTAACCTCGGCGCCGTGAACCCGCGAGACCGGCGCTGGATCATCCCGGGGGCGCTTGCACTGCTGGTGCTGGTGGTCGTGATCAGCGCGTTGACCTGAGATCGGCGTCGCCTACCAGGCGTACGCCTCCGGGGCCGCTCCACCGGGACCGGGGAAGATCGCGTCCAGCTGCGCGAGGGTGTCCGCATCCAACCGGATCTCCACGGCACGGATCGCGCCGTTCAGTTGCACCATCGTGCGCGGTCCAATGATCGGCGCGGTCACCCCCGGCTGATGCAGCAGCCACGCCAGCGCCACGTTGGCCGGCTCCTCGCCGAGCCCTTCGGCCAGCTTCTCGAACTGCTCGAGCTGCGGCCGGAGCCGGTCCACCCGTTCGGTGGCGAAATCATCGGCGCTGCGAATCTTGTCCCCCCGGCGGAGCACGCCGCCCAGCATGCCGCCGTGCAACGGTGACCACGGGATCACGCCGATGCCCAGGTGCCGGCAGGCCGGCAGCACTTCCAGCTCGATGGTCCGCTCGGCCAGGTTGTACAGCGACTGCTCGGAGGTCAGGCCGAGGAAGTGCCGCTCGGCCGCGGCGGCCTGGGCAACAGCGAGCTGCCAGCCGGCGAAGTTGGACGAGCCGACATAGAGGACCTTGCCCTGCGCGACCAGCACCTCCATCGCCTGCCAGATCTCCTCCCAAGGAGTCGATCTGTCGATGTGGTGCATCTGGTACAGGTCGATGTAGTCGGTCCCCAGCCGACGCAGCGACGCGTCGCAGGCGGCCCGGATGTGCCGGGCCGACAGTCGGCCGTCGTTCGGCCACTCGCTCCACTGGCCGTAGACCTTGGTGGCGAGCACGGCCTTCTCCCGGCGTTGCCCACCCTGGGCGAACCAGGTACCGACGATCTCCTCGGTACGGCCCCTGCCGGCGCTGCGGCCGTACACGTTGGCGGTATCGAAGAAGTTGATGCCGTGTTCGATGGCGCGGTCCAGAATCGCGTGCGCATCCGGCTCGTTGGTGAACGGGCCGAAGTTCATCGTGCCCAGGCACAGCCGGCTGACGGACAGGCCGGAACGGCCCAGGTTCAAGTAATCCATATCGGCCACCCTAGGCTGCCCCCGGTCCTACGCCCGGATGGCAAGCGGCCGTGCCACGCTTGAGGCATGCCCATCCCGCTGGCCGATGCGCTGGCCGAGCTAGAGAGGGTGCTGCTCGATCCCGATCGGCTGATCCGAGCGGTCGCCGCGGGTCGCCGCCGCGGGCGTGATCAGCCGGCTTGGCGGCGGGTCGAGCTGCGGCCGGTCGATATCGCGGCCGGGCGCCGGCTACAGGTGGTCAGGTATGACCAGACCCAGGCGTTCACGGCAAACCTCGCCTACGGCGATCAGGCCGCCGGTACCGTCGCCGAGCTGCTAGCCAGCCCGTTCGGCAACTGGCACGTGGACACGGTGGACTCGACCATCCAGCTGCGGGTGACCAAGGGTGGGGACGCCCAGATGCATCGGGCCGCTCCGCGCGCGATAGTGGTACAGCGCGAGCATGACCGGATCAAGCCCCGCATTCTCGATCCCGCTGACCCGATGTTCAAGCTGCTCGGACTCACCACGGCGGACGGGGAGGTCAAGCCCACCCGCCAGGACAAGCTGCGCCAGGTCGAGGAGTTCCTGCGTGCCCTCGATCCGATGCTTCCCAGCCTGCCGAATGGGCAGCGGGCCGAGCCCCCCGGCGCCCGTCCGGCTGATCAGCCGATCCGGGTGGTCGACCTCGGGTGCGGCAACGCGTACCTGACCTTCGCCGCGTACCGGTTCCTGACCGCGGTCCGCGAGTTGCCGGTCGAGCTGACCGGGGTGGATGTGAAGGCCGCTGCGCGCAAACGCAACACGGCGCTGGCGAGGGAGCTCGGTGCCGCCGCGGAGATCACCTTCATCGAGGGCACGATCGCGGACGCTCCGGTGGCCACTGCCGACATCGTGCTGGCACTGCACGCTTGCGACACGGCCACCGACGAGGCGCTTGCCCGTGCGGTCCGCTGGCAGGCACCGGTAGTGCTGGCCGCGCCGTGCTGCCATCACGACATCGCCGCGCAGCTGCGCGGGCAGTCGGCGCCGACGCCGTACGAGCCGGTTACCAGGCACGGGATCCTCCGGGAGCGGTTCGCCGACGTGCTGACCGACGCGTTGCGTGCTGCGATTCTGCGGCTCCTCGGTTACCGGGTCGAGGTGATCGAGTTCATCGAGAGTCGGCACACTCCGCGCAATGTGCTGATCCGGGCGGTCCGGACCGGCGCGGCGCCGACTGGGGAGCAGGCCGGGGACTACCGTGCGCTGGTAGCGGCCTGGGGCGTCCGCCCGCGGCTTGCCCAGCTGCTTACCGACCTGCTCGAGCCGGTGATCCGCTAGCTTTCGGATTGTCGATCCGCATCGGAGGTGTGCCCTGCACCGATTGATGGCCCCGCTCGGGCTCGCGGCCCTGGTCAGTGCGGTCGGCTGGACCGGCGCGCTGACCGCTGCTGCCGCGGCCTCGGTCCCAGCGGCGCCGGCGACCATCCGGGCGGCCGCGGCCACCGTGCAGTTCACCATCGCCGACGATCGGATCACCGAGTCGAGCGGGCTGGCCACCAGCCGCCGGTTCAAGGGCGTGATCTACACGCATAACGACAGCGAGGACGACGCCCGGGTGTTCGCACTCGGCTCGGACGGGCACACCAAGGCCGTGCTCACGTTGGACGGTGTCCAGGCGCGCGACTGGGAGGCGATCGCTACCGGTAGCGACGACCAGGGCCGGCCCGCTTTGTACATCGGTGACATCGGGGACAATCTCGGCGGCGCCTGGCCGGAAATCTGGATATACCGGATCCTCGAGCCGCAGGAACTCACCAATCGGACGGTCTCCTCTCAGAAGTACCGGTTTCGCTACGCGGACGGCCCGCGTGACGCCGAGGCCATGCTCGTCGACCCGGGTACGAACCGGATCTACATCGTGTCCAAGCAGGCCAGCGGCGGCGCGTTCTACGCGGCGCCGCTGCAGCTGAGCACGACCAAGGTCAACGTGCTCAAGAAGGTCGCTAGGGCGCCCGCCATGATCACCGATGCCGCATTCTCCCCCGACGGTAGCCGGATCGTGCTGCGGGACTATGTGTTCGCCTATGTCTTCGTCCGGCCGAACAACGAGCTGGCCAGGCTGACCCTGCCGGTGCAATCACAGGGTGAGTCGATCACCTATACCCGAGACGGCCGGTACCTGCTGTCCGGCAGCGAGGGTGCTCACTCCAAGGTATGGAAGGTGCCGCTGCCCCGGGTGGCGCTGGCCGCCGAACTGCGCGCGACTCCCACCCCGACGCCGACTCCGGAAGCGACCGACGACACGGACGCGCTGGCGTTCGGCGGAAACCTGCTGGCCCTGCTGGTGGTCGGCGGGACCATCTTCCTGCTGTTCCGCCTGCTCAGGCCGAGCAAGTAGGGAACTCCTTACCAGCCGACCTCTTCGCACCCGACATGGTCGGCCGGCTCCACCTGCAGCGTCGCGTGCTCCAGCCGATGCCGATCCCACAGCATGATGCGGGCCGCGACCAGCACCCGGTGCGTGTCCGCCGCCGAGGCCACCTTCAGATGCGCGGTGGCAACTTCCATCTCCGAGGTCAGTGTCCAGACGTGCAGGTCGTGGACGTCGATGACGCCGGGCAGCGCGGCGAGATCGGTACGCAGCTTCGGCAGGTCGACGTGCGGCGGCGCGGCCTGCACCAGCACTCGCAACGCCTGCCCGGCCAGCCTGGCCGCACGCGGCAGGATCCACAGGCCGAGCGCGATCGCGAACACCGGGTCGATCCAGTCAGCGCCGGTCAACCGGATCAGTACGGCCGCGACCAGGACCGCGGCCGAGCCCACCGCATCGGTCAGCACCTCGGCCGCGGCACCGCGCACGTTGATGTTCTCCGCGGCACCCGGCCGCAGCAGCCGGTAGCTGACCAGGTTCAGCGCCAAACCGATGATCGCCACGATCAGCATCGGCGTGGTCGGTACCGCGAGTGGCTCACCCAGCCGGCGAACGGCCTGCCAGAGCACGTAGCCGGCGACGCCGAACAGCAGCAGCGCGTTCGCCAGCGCGGCCAGGACCTCGAGCCGGTACAGCCCGAACGTCCGTCGTCCGCGTCCAGCGCTCGCCGTCGTGGCCGCGCCGATCGCGGCCAGCGCGAGGCCAAGTCCGACCGTGTCGGTGAGCATGTGCCCGGCGTCGGACAGCAAGACCAGCGACCGGGTTGCCAGCGCGGTGCCGAACTCGACCAGCATGAACGCGCCGGCCAGCAGGAACGCGATCAGCAGCCGGCCACGGAAGCGAGCGCCCGCTCGCGGCTCCGGAGCGTGCCGGTGATCATGGCCCATGGCAGTCCTGCTTATAGCCGTTCGACGACGTAGTCGATGCACCCGGTGAGCGCCTCGACATCGTCCGGTTCGATCGTGGTGTACATGGCGATCCGCAGCTGGTTGCGACCGAGCTTGCGGTACGACTCGGTGTCCACGATTCCGTTGGCGCGCAACACCGCCGCCAGCACGGTCGCGTCCAGGGCCGGGCCGAAGTCGATCGTGCCGACCACGGCCGACCGGTGCGCCGGATCGGTGACGAACGGGCTGGCGAAGCTCGTCTTGTCCGCCCAGGTGTACAGCCGTTGCGCGGAGTCCGCGGTCCTGGTCGCGGCCCAGGCCAGCCCGCCTTGCTCGAGGATCCAGTTCAACTGGTCGGCGAGCAGGAACAGGGTGGCCAGCGCCGGGGTGTTGTTGGTCTGGTCCTTGCGCGAGTTCTCGATCGCGATGGTCAGATCGAGGAAGGGCGGGCGGTAGCGGCCGCTGGCGGCAATCTGGGTGGCGCGCTCGACCGCGGCCGGGGACAGCGCAGCCAGCCACAGACCACCGTCGGAGGCCAGGCACTTCTGCGGCGCGAAGTAGTACGCGTCGAACTCGTTGGGTTCGACGGCCAGCCCACCGGCGGCCGAGGTCGCGTCCACCAGCACCAGCGCGTCAGGGTCGGCGCCGGGCACCCGGCGCACCGGCATCGACACTCCGGTAGAGGTCTCGTTGTGGGTCAGGGCGTACGCGTCCACCCCCGCGACCGGGTGCGGGATCGGCGCGGTCCCTGGCTCGGCCTCGACGATCACGGGTTGATCCAGCCACGGCGCGCCGGCCGCACCGGCGGCGAACCGGGCCGAGAACTCGCCGAACGACAGGTGCAGCGACCGGTTCCGGACCAGCCCGAACAGCGCCACATCCCAGAACGCCGTAGTTCCGCCGTTGCCGAGCACCACCTCATACCCGTCGGGCAACGCGAGCAGCTCGGCGATGCCGGTCCGGACCCGGCGGACCAGCGCCTTGACCGGTGGCTGCCGGTGCGAGGTGCCCAGCAGTGTGTCACCGCTCTTCGCGAGAGCAGCGAGCGCGGCCGGCCTGATCTTGGACGGGCCGGCGCCGAACCGGCCGTCAGCCGGTTTGAGCTCGGCGGGAATCGTGATCTGCGGCATGTTCGTAACGGTCACGGCCACGCTTTCGGGGCGACTGATGCGGTCAATGACCAGGGTATTCGGCGATCACCGCAGGCTCGGCCGTATCCCCGGGTGGAGCCGGTCGGCCGATCACCTCGTTACTAGACGAGACAATGGCCCTCGTGCGAGGCAGCAACGTCGGTGGCGATGCCGCGGGGCTGCGGGAACGGCTGGCCGCGACCGTTGACGGCGAGATCGGGTTCGACCCCGGCACCCGCGCGCTGTACACCGCCGACGCGTCGATCTACCGGCGAGTGCCGGTCGGGGTAGTGCTGCCGCGCAGCGTCGACGGAGTCATCGCCGCGGTTGCCGCAGCCCGGGAGTTCGACGTTCCGGTAGTGGTCCGCGGCGCCGGTACCAGCGTCGCCGGCCAGGCAACCGGGACCGGGCTGGTGATCGACACATCGAGGTACCTGACCCGGATCGATGCGATCGATCCGGTCGCCCGCACGGCCACCGTCCAGCCGGGTGTGGTGCTGGACCGGCTCATCCACGCCGCGGCCCGGTACGGGCTCACGTTCGGTCCGGACCCGGCCACCAGGACTCGGTGCACGGTCGGCGGGATGATCGGCAACAACTCGTGCGGCGCGCACTCGGTGGCCTGGGGCACGACAGCCGACAACATCGACGCACTGGATGTGCTCACGTACCGGGGTGAGCGGCACGCGGTCGGATCGGCCGGCGGTCACCCGGCGGTCACCGCGTTGCTCGACCGGCACCGGGCGGCACTGCGAACCGGGCTGCCGCGGCTGCCCAGGCGCAGCTCCGGCTATCTGCTCGACCGGTTGCTTCCCGAGCATGGCGGGAACCTGGCGGCGGCGCTGGTCGGTGCCGAAGGCAGCTGCGTCACCGTGCTCGGCGCGACCGTACGACTGGTGCCGGCGCCGGCCGCGCGCGCCCTGCTCGTGCTCGGCTACCCGGATGCCGCGGCCGCCGCCGATGCCGCGCCCGGGTTGGCCGTGTTCCGGCCGCTCGCGGTGGAAGGGATCGACGAGCAGCTGGTCGCCACGCTCGCCACCCGGCGCCGGCGTTCGCCGATCGCCCTACCGGCCGGTGGCGGCTGGCTGTACGTCGAAGTGGGTGGCGAGTCGCCGGACGATGCCGCCGCGGTGGCCGCCCGGGTCGCGCGGGCGATGGCCGCGCCGAGCCAGGCGGTGGTCACCGATCCGGACCGGCAGCGCGCGCTGTGGCGGATCCGCGAGCAGGGCGCGGGTCTGGCCAGCCGGATGCCGGACGGCAGCGAGGCCTGGCCCGGTTGGGAGGACGCGGCCGTGCCGCCCGAACGGTTGGGCGACTATCTGCGCGACTTCACGGCCCTGCTGGCCGGGCACCACCGCCGCGGGATCATCTACGGGCACTTCGGCGAGGGGTGCGTACATGTGCGGATCGACTTCGATCTCGGCTCGGCTGCCGGCGTCGCCGGCTACCGGCGGTTCCTGACCGAAGCGGCCGACCTGGTGGTCGGCTACGGCGGGGTGTTCTCCGGCGAGCATGGCGACGGCCTGGCCCGTACCGAGCTGTACGAGCGACTGTTCCCGGCCGAGGTGATCCAGGCGTTCGGCGAGTTCAAGGCGATCTGGGACCCGGACGACCGGATGAACCCCGGGGTCGCGGTCCGGCCGTTGCCACTGGACCGGAACCTTCGGCTGACCGCCGGTCCGCGACCGCGCGTCCGGCTCGGCTACCCGGGGGACGGCGGTGACTTCGCTCGCGCGCTGCATCGGTGCGTCGGCGTGGCCGCGTGCCGCACCGAGCACGGCGGCGTGATGTGCCCGAGCTTCCGGGTCACCCACGCCGAGCAGCACTCGACCCGGGGACGGGCTCGGCTGCTCGCGGAGATGCTCGGCGGTGAGCTGATCACCGATGGCTGGCGCTCGGCCGAGGTACGCGATGCGCTGGACCTCTGCCTGTCCTGTAAAGGCTGCGCCTCGGACTGCCCGGTCAGCGTCGACATGGCCGCGTACAAGTCGGAGTTCCTCGCCCACCACTACGCCGGCCGGTTGCGGCCGCGGTCGCACTACTCGCTGGGTTGGCTGCCGCTGTGGCTGCGGTTGGCTCGGGTGACGCCGTGGCTGGCCAACCGCCTCGCGGCGGGTCGCACGACCGGTGGCCTGCTGCGGTCTTTGGGTGGCATCGCGGCTGAACGCCCGCTGCCGGTGCTACCGGCACAGTCACTACGTGGATGGTTCGACCGCCGGCCCCCGGCGCGGGTCGGCGGCGACCAGGTGCTGCTATGGCCGGACACGTTCTCCAGCTACCTCACCCCGTCGGTCGGAATCGCCGCGGTCGAGGTGTTGGAGAGCGCGGGATTGTCCGTGCGATTGCCCGATCGGGCGGTGTGTTGCGGTCTTACCTGGCTGTCCACCGGCCAGCTGGGAATGGCCCGCCGGATGATGCGCCGGGCGCTTGACGTGCTCGCACCGGCGGTCGCGGCCGGTATGCCGGTGGTCGTACTCGAGCCGAGCTGCGCGGCGGCGCTGCGCGGCGACCTCGCTGCGGTGTTGCCCGACGACCCGCGAGCCGGACCGGTCGCGGCCGGCATCCGTACCTTCGCCGAGTTGCTCGACGAGCGCGCGCCGCACTGGTCGCCGCCGTCCGTCGACGTGGACGCGATCGTGCAGACACACTGCCACCAGCACGCGGTGCTCGGTTTCGACGCGGACCGCCGGTTGCTCGACCGGGCCGGGATCCGCGCCGACGTGCCCGACGCCGGCTGCTGCGGGTTGGCCGGCAACTTCGGCTTCGAGCGCGGCCACTACCCGGTCTCGATGGCGGTCGGCGAACTGGCCCTGCTTCCGGCGATCCGGGCGGCCGACCCGGGCGCGGTGGTCGTCGCGGACGGCATCTCGTGCCGGCTACAGATCGCGCACGGCACCGGGCGGCCCGCCTACCACCTCGCCGAGATCCTCGCCCGCGCAACCGCCGGTTAGTGGGAAGCCCAGCCTTCGACGTCTTCGGGCTTGCGGGGGCCCGGACCGACGTAGCGAGCGGACGGTCGGATGAGCCGGCCGGTGCGCTTCTGCTCGAGGATGTGCGCGCTCCAGCCTGCGGTCCGCGCACACGTGAACATCGCGGTG
>DATFRM010000403.1:0-7614 GCA_035263265.1 Actinomycetes bacterium | reverse complement strand
TGCGGGCGAGCAGGTTCCCGGTGCCGACCGGAACGATGCCTAGCGGTATCCAGGTGCCGGCCAGCGCATCCGCGCAGGCGCGAACCGTCCCGTCGCCACCGCACGCGATCACCAGCCCGGTGCCGAGCTCGATCAGTTCCCGCGCCTGACCGAGCCCGGCGTCCAGTGCGGCGGTCTCCCGGAATACCGGCTCGTCGTATCCGAGCGCGGCCGCCTGGTCCAGGATCTCGGCGCGCACAGCCGCACCGCCGTCGGTGTACTTGGCCGGGTTCAGTACCACGCCCACCGGCCGGCTCGGCACAGCCACCGGAGCCGGATGGGCCCGGACCGGCCGGTAGCGCAGCCACACGTAGGTGCCGATCACCAGCCAGCCGGCCCCGATCAGCCCGGCGGTGATCACCGCGCCGACCGACGGCCCGGACCGGTCGTCCAGCAGCGGCTGGAGAACGGCAGCAGTGGTCAAGGCGACCGCGGCCAGCACGGTCGCGGTGCGCGGAATCGCCCGGCGGCTGCGCCGGAGAACCAGCGCGACCAGGCTTCCGTAACCGGCCAACGCAAGGGCGATCCCGGCCGGAAGGCCGGCCAGCGCGGTCGTCCCCGACGCGGCTACCGCTACCCCACCCACGTAAGCGGCGTCCTGCGGACGCCGCCAGGCCAACCCGGATACGGCCGCGGCGAGCAGCAGCACGGCAGCGGTAACCCAGATCAGCAGGGGCATTCGCACACCATAGGTGCCCGCACCTGGTTTATGGGAAGGCCGGCCCCGTCCCCAGCCGGGTACGCTCGGGTGGGTGATCGACCTTCGTGAGCTCCGAGACAACCCCGAGCGGTTGCGTACGTCGCAGCGGTTGCGCGGCGAGGATCCGGAGCTGGTGGATGCCCTGCTGACGGCCGATGGGCGGCACCGGTCCGCACTGACCCGGTTCGAGTCGCTACGCGCGGAGCAGAAGTCGGTCGGGCGGCAGGTGGCCTCCGCCACCGGCGACGAACGGACTGCGCTGCTGGAGAAGGCGCAAGCGCTGGCCACGGAGGTGCGCTCCGCGCAGGCGGAGGTCGACGAGGCGTCGGCCGAGGTTAGGCGAGTCCAGTTCGAGCTATCCAACTACGTCGAGGAGGGCGTGCAGCCCGGCGGCGAGGACGATTACCGGGTGCTCGAGCACGTCGGCGCTCCTCGGGACTTCGCGGCCGAAGGCTTCGACCCACGCGATCACGTCGAGCTTGGCCGGCTGCTCGGCGCGATCGATGTCGAGCGGGGCGCAAAGGTCTCCGGCGCCCGCTTCTATTACCTGACCGGGCCGGGCGCCCAACTGGAGCTGGCACTGACCCAACTGGCGATGGAACAGGCAACCGCGGCCGGATTCGTCCCGGTCATCCCGCCCTCGATGGTGCGGCCGCGCGTCATGGAGGGCAGCGGGTTCCTCGGCCAAGCCGCGGAGAACGTCTACTACCTGGAGAAGGACGAGCTGTACCTGGTCGGCACGTCCGAGGTGCCGCTGGCCGGCTACCACATGGACGAGATCCTCGACGCCCAGGATTTGCCGCTGCGCTACGCCGGGTTCTCCCCCTGCTACCGACGTGAGGCAGGCTCCTACGGAAAGGACACCCGAGGAATCTTCCGGGTGCACTGGTTCGACAAGGTCGAGATGTTCTCGTTCTGCCGGCCCGAGGATGCGGCGGAGGAGCACCGCCGGCTGCTGAATTGGGAGAAGGAGTTCTTGGACAAGCTCGAGCTGCCGTACCGCGTGATCGAGGTCGCGGCCGGTGACCTGGGTGCGTCGGCCGCACGGAAGTACGACTGCGAGGCATGGATCCCGAGCCAGGGCAGATACCGCGAGGTCACTTCGGCGTCGAACTGCCTGCAGTTCCAGTCGCGCCGGCTCGGCATCCGGATGCGCGACGCGGACGGCACCCGGCATCTGGCCACGCTCAACGGCACGCTGTGCGCTATGTCCAGAACGATCCTGGCGATCGTGGAGAACCACCAACAGGCCGACGGATCGGTACGGGTCCCGCCGGCCCTGCGCCCGTATTTCGGCGGGCGGGACGCGATAACCCCGAGCGGCGTTTCCGCGTGACCCGGTACCAGCTGGTCGCCACCGATCTAGACGGCACTCTCCTGCACAGCGACGAAACACTGTCCGGGCGAACCAGGCTCGCGCTGAAGGCAGTGGCCGCAGCCGGCGCGCACCATGTGATCGTTACCGGCCGCCCGGTGGCGACCGCACGGAAGGTATTCGACGAGCTCGGCTACGACGGTCTCGCCGTGTGCGCACAGGGCGGGCAGATCTATCACGCGGGCCGGCATGCGCTGATCTCCTCGGTGGAGCTGGACCGCCAGCTGGTCCGGGAGGTGCTGAGTCGGGTCGCCGCCGAGCTCGGCACCCTGCAGATCGCCACCGCCCGGGCTGTACTGGAGGGCGCGATCTTGATCCCGGAGGGGTTCCCATGGCCGTGGGCGTCCACGGATAAGCAGATCGCGCTCGACGATGATCTCTGGCAGCAACCGATCCTCAAGGCGTTCATCCACCATCCGAAGCTCAGCACGGACCAGCTGGCGGCGGCGGCCAGGGAGATCGCCGGCAGCGTGCTGGACTTCGTCAACGGTGGCGGCATGGTCGAGGTGCTGCCGGCCGGCCTGAACAAGGCGACCGGTCTGGCCGAGGTGGCCGAGCTGGTGGAGGTGGCTCCGGAGCGAGTGGTCGCGTTCGGCGACATGCCGGCGGATGTGCCGATGCTGGCATGGGCCGGGCACGGGGTGGCGGTGGCCAACGCCCACGCCGAGGTGCTCGCTGTCGCCGACGAGATCGCGCCCAGCAACAACGATGACGGGGTAGCCGCGGTACTCGAGCGGCTGTTCGACGCCGAGTTGTGAACTCCGCCCCTGGCGCCGCCGACCAGCCCTGGCGTCCGGCCGTTGTCGCCACCGATCTCGACGGCACCATCGTTAGCCCGGACGGCACCATCTCGGAGCGAACCAGGGCCGCGCTCTCGCTGGTAGAGGGGGCGGGGAGCTGGCTGGTCCTGGTGACCGGCCGGCCGCAGCGGTGGCTGGCCCCGATTGCCGAGCAGACCGCGCATCGTGGGCTGGCGATTTGCTCGAACGGCGCGCTGCTCTACGACCTGCACACCGAGAGCGTGCTCGAGTCTCACTTGCTGACACCGCAACAGCTCAGCGACCTCTGCCACACCCTGCGGTCGGAGCTGCCAGAGCTGACGTTCGCGGTCGAGTACGGCGACCGCTTCGCGCACGAGCCGCAATACCAGGTCAGATTCCCGGCTCCCGAGCACCGGACCGTGGACTTGGCCGAGCTGTGCACGCTGCCAGCGGTGAAGCTGCTGGCCAGGCACGCGGGTATGGACCCGGACACGCTGCTGTTGCGGGCTCGCTCGGTAGCCGGTCACCTCGGCGAGCTAACCCACTCCAGCCGGGACGGGCTGCTGGAGATCAGCGCCCCGGGTGTGAGCAAGGCAAGCGGCCTGGCCCGGTTCTGCGCCGAGCGCGGGGTGGACGCCGGCCAGGTACTGGCATTCGGCGACATGCCCAACGACCTGCCGATGCTGACCTGGGCCGGTCGGGCATACGCGATGGCCAACGCGCACCCGCAGGTGCTGCAGGAAGTCGGCAGGGTGGCCCCGTCGCTCCATGACGACGGCGTCGCCGTCGTGCTCGAGGAGCTGTTCTCGGGCCGGAGCTAGGAGTGTGCGGAGCCCGGGCCGCCGACCAGCGCTAGGCCCGGGCGGCAGGAGTGTGCCGAGCCCCAGCCGGCGACCAGCGCTAAGCCCGGGCGGCACGAGTGTGCCGAGCCCCAGCCGCCGACCAGCGCCAAGAGCTGCTAGAGGTACGGGCCGTTGGACCCGCGCCGCGGGTCCGGCGCCTGGCCGGGTTGCTGAGGCGGGAACTGTACACCAGGTGGTAGCGCCCGGCGCATCTGTTCGAGCTGCGCCCGAGCCGCCATCTGCTGGGCGAAAAGCGCGGTCTGGATGCCGTGGAACAACCCTTCTAGCCAGCCGACCAGTTGGGCCTGCGCGATCCGCAGCTCCGACTCGCTGGGGATCTCCTCCTCGGTGAACGGCAGGGACAGCCGCTCCAGCTCGTCGATGAGCTCGGGTGCCAGCCCTTTCTCCAGCTCCTCGATGGAGCTCTTGTGGATCTCCTTGAGCCTGGCCCGACTCTTCTCGTCGATTGGAGCCGCCCTGACCTCGTCCAGCAGCTGTTTGATCATGCTGCCGATGCGCATCACCTTGGCCGGCTGCTCGACCAGATCGGTTATCGAGGTCCCGCTCTCGCCGGACTCGCTACCGGACTGGTCAGAAGGATTGGCCACGGCCATCCCATCCGGACCGACGATCACGACATGCGGGGACTCGTCGGAGTTGCCGTACTGAGGCTGGTCACTCATGGCCCTATTCTTTCCCGCTCGGTGGCCATCCGGATACGGCGGGTCCGGTTGCGGCCAATCCGGTCTACTTCCACCTGGCAAGACCCGACTCGAATCGGTGACCGCGTACGCTGCGCGAGCATGAAGGCGATCGTGGTCACCGAGCCCGGCGGTCCCGAGGTTCTCCAGTGGCAGGACGTGCCGGATCCGCAGCCGGGGCCGGACGACGTGCTGATCGAGATCGTCGCGGCTGGGGTGAACCGCGCCGACCTGCTGCAGCGGCAGGGGTTCTATGACCCACCGCCCGGCAGCTCGCCGCACCCGGGGTTGGAGTGCTCCGGGTGGATCGCCGCGCTAGGTGCAAACGTCACCGGCTGGTCGGTCGGCGAGCCGGTGTGCGCGCTGCTCGGCGGTGGTGGGTACGGGGAGCGGGTGGCCGCGCCGCCCGGTCAACTGCTACCGATCCCTGCGGGGCTCGACTTGGTCGCCGCGGCAGCGCTGCCCGAGGCCGCCTGCACGGTCTGGTCGAACGTGTTCATGCTCGCCGGTCTGCACGAAGGCGAGACGCTGCTGGTGCACGGCGGATCGTCCGGGATCGGGACGTTCGCGATCCAGCTGGCCACCGCGTTCGGAGCGAAAGTGGCGGTCACCTCCGGCAGCGCGGCCAAGCTCGAACGCTGCCGGCAGCTCGGAGCGGAGATCACGATCAACTACCGGGACGAGGACTTCGTCGCCCGGATCACGGAAGCCACCGGTGGCCGCGGCGCCGACGTGATCCTCGACATCATGGGCGCCTCCTACCTGGCCCGTAACATCGAGGCGCTGGCGCCGGCCGGTCGGCTCGCGGTAGTCGGCATGCAGGGCGGGCGGCGGGCCGAGCTGGACCTGGGCGCACTCATGGGCAAACGTGCCGCCATCCTGTCCACCTCGTTGCGCGCCCGGCCGGCGTTGGAGAAGGCCGCGATCGTCGCCTCGGTCCGCAAGCACGTCTGGCCGCTGATCGCCGATGGCCAGGTCGGGCCGGTGGTAGACCGCGTCGTGCCGATCACCGAGGCGGAGCAGGCGCATCGGGCAATCGAGGCGGGCGAGCACTTCGGCAAGATCGTGCTCGCGGTGCGTGACTAGCCGTCGAGCCGCAGCCGCACTTCCTCGACAATCGGGCCGCCCGCGGTCGAGTACGTCGGCTCCTCCTTGATGTGAACGAACCCGCATTTCTCCAGCACCCGGACGGAGCCCGCGTTGTGCACGGCCACTATCGCGTAGAGCGGCCGCTCGGTGATCTCGTCGAGGAACTGGGTCAGGGCCTCGGTCGCGATGCCGCGGCCCCAGAACTCCCGACCGATCCAGTAGCCCACCTCGCGCTCGCCGTCCTGTTCGAAGCAGACCAGGTTGCCGGCCAGCTCGCCATCCACGACTATGGCCCGTTCGATGTTGTCGGGATTGGCCATGTTCTTGGTCCAGTGCGCCACGAAGTCATCCCAGTCTTTCGGTTCGTAACCCACCATCCGGTAGGCGAGCTCGTCTCGTTGATGCTGGTAGAAGGTCGGCAGGTCGGCTTCGGTCACCGCACGTAGCTCCACCCGCCCCGCTGATCCGGTCACGCTGCCACATTAGTAGAGCCCTCCGACAGAATCGGCGCAGTTGACAGCGCCCGTTCGGCTGCTTAACCTCCGAGTCGCCGATCATGCGTACCACGTCAGTGCGCTGGGTCTTCGAGCTGCCGGTCGCGTGGCACGCAGTGGTCAACGACCAAGCTAAGGAGGCTCCGATGGTCGACGACCTAACCCAGGATGCGGCTGACGTAGTCGCTCGGGTCGGGAAGCACTGGGGCTGGGTGCTGACGTTCGGCGTTCTCACCGTCGTGCTTTCCCTGCTCATACTTGCCTGGCCCGACAAGACGGTTGTGGTCGTCGCCGTTCTGTTCGGTCTCCAGTTGGTGATCGCGGGTATCTTCCGATTCGTCGCGGCCTTCGCCATCGACGAAGCACCCGGCGGCGCCCGCGTGTTGATGGCCTTGCTCGGTGTGCTGTCGTTCATCATCGGGCTGTACGCGCTGCGTCATATCAACGTGACGATCATCGCGCTTGCGCTGCTGTTCGGCATCTTCTGGATCGTCCACGGCTCCATCGAGCTGTTCACAGCGCTGGGGCAGCGCGACCTGCCGGAACGCGGCTGGATCGCCGTACTCGGTCTGCTCAGCATCCTCGTCGGCGTGATCGTGCTTGTCTGGCCGGCCATCTCGCTGACCACGCTGGCGATCCTGCTCGGCATTTGGCTGCTCATCCTGGGCGCGATGGAGATCCTGCTGGCGTTCCGGCTCCGCTCGGTCGGGGAGGCGGCCTCCCGGATCGCAACCGCCACATAACTCGCCGCGTCGCCTAGTTCGCCGGCCTGTTCCTTCGCCGGTAGATGTCTCGACCCACGGTCAGCCACCCTGCAGGTTGGCCTGCTCTACCGACGGTTCGAGGACTGGAGTGGGCCTGCGCCCTCGTCCATGTGTTGCACGACTTCTCGGCGCAGGTTGCCGAACTTGCGGCTGAGGATCACGTAACACACGGCCCCGATCAGGATCGGGGTCAGGTAGGTGAACATCCGGAAGACGAAGACACCGGCCACGATCTCGTCCTCGCCTGCGCCACCGGTGGCCCAGGACAGCGCGCTGATGTACAGCACCTCGACAATGCCGATCCCGCCCGGCGTGATCTCGATCAGGGTGAGCAGCCGGACGAATGCGTAGACGGCCAGAACTTCGAGGTTGGTAAGCAGGACCCGGTCCAGACCCATCGCGCGCAGCGAGATCAACAGCACCAGGTAGGTGGCCAGGTACTTGACCACGATCACGGTGCTGAGCGGCAGCCAGTGCTGTCGGACCGTATCGAGCGTGTCGTGCCGGAACCGTACGACCGTGTTCCCAACGTCCTCAGCCGGTGGCCGGTTTCGCAGGCCTCGAGCCCAGTTGATCGACCGTCCCAGTAACGCACCGACCCAGTAGGCGAAGCGCTCGCTCCGGACGATTGCGATGATCAGAATCAAGCCGACGATCGAGATCACCAACCCGAGCAACGCGATCCTGAGCACCCGGCCGGGCACCGGCTGGACCGCCGCCAACACCGGAATGATGACGCTCGGCGCGAGCAGCAAAAGGGCGTTGTTCCAGATGCTGTTCACCACGGTCGATCTACCGAAGTCTGACGCCGACAGGCCGTACCGGCGATAGGTGAGATAACGCATCGCG
>DATFRM010000402.1:0-7809 GCA_035263265.1 Actinomycetes bacterium | reverse complement strand
CGCGGTCATCCACGCGAGCGACATCTCACTTCCGGACGGGGTGACTCTGCTCACCGAGCCCGAGCACTCGGTCGTGCACGTCATGCCGGCGCCGACCGCCGAGCAGATGGAGGCCGAGGGTGCCGGTGAGGTAACCGAGGCACCGGAGGTCGAGGAAGTGGCCGAGGCCGAGCTGCTCGAGGGCGACAAGCCGACGGCCGTCGAGGGCGCCCCGGCCGAGGGCGAGAAGCCGGAGGCTCCGGCCGAGAACGCCTAGCGGCCGGCTGTCCGTCGCACTACCGACCGGGCCCGGAGGGACCCATGGCAGATGACGTCTGGCTCGTCGTCGGCCTGGGCAATCCGGGCCCGGAGTACGAGACGACCCGGCACAACTCCGGGCAGTTGGTGGCCGACATCCTGGCCGACCGGATGGGCAGCACGTTCAAGGCGCACCGTACCCATTCGATGGTGGTCGAGGGCCAGCTGCTCGGTCAGCGGGTCGTGCTCGCCAAACCGCGCTCGTACATGAACCTGTCCGGCGGCGTGGTGAACCGGCTCCGCGAGTACTACAAGATCGATCTCGACCGGATCGTGATGATCCACGACGAGCTGGACATCCCGTTCGGCACGCTTCGGCTCAAGCTGGGTGGCGGTGACAATGGTCACAACGGCCTGAAATCCGTCACGAAGGCGCTTGGCTCGCCGGACTACCTGCGCGTCCGGGTCGGGATCGGGCGGCCACCGGGGACGCTTGCTCCCGCGGTGTTCGTGTTGCGCGAGTTCAGCCCGGGCGAGCGCAAGGAAGTTGGGCTGCACCTCGAGCGGGCCGCCGACGCGGTCGAATCGCTGCTTACCGACGGTCTCGAGCGTGCGCAGAACACCTACAACAGCTGAGCGGCACCCGGTGGGCGCGATGTCGAGGCAGGGGCTCGCGGCCTCACCGGATGCCGGCCGGCGGTCAGGTCGTCGCGAGCGCGGTGGTCGGATCCAACCGCGCGGCCCGGACCGCCGGGTACAGGCCCGCCAGCACGCCGATGACCAGCGTGGCGACGATGCCACCGATCACCGCGACGGGCGGCACGACGGTTATCCACCCCCGACCGGTCGCGTACAGCGCGGTGACCAGCGCACCCAGCAGCACCCCGGCGACCGCTCCGAACCCGGAGAGCATCAGCGATTCGGTGAGGAACTGGCCCCGGATCTGGCCTCGGGTCGCGCCCAGCGCCCGGCGCAAACCGATCTCGCTGCGCCGCTCGAGCACCGAGATGACCATCGTGTTCGCCACCCCGACGCCACCGACCAGCAGCGCGACCCCACCGAGGCCGAGCAGCAGGGCGGTCAGCGTCTCGTCGACCGCGTTGCGAGCCGCCAGTGCGTCGGACGGGCGACTGACCTCGACCTCGTCCGGGTGCTCCGGATTGATCGCCTGGGCCAGCACCGCCCGCACGTCGTCGACGGCGGCGTCGGTGGATCGCTCGTAGATCGTGGTCGGGTTCCCGTCGAAGCCGAGCCGATCCGACGCGACCGGCCAGCCGACCAGCGCGGACGAGTCGAGCTCGGGCGCAAGCGGGACCGGGTCGAGGATCCCGACCACCGCAAACAGCTGACTGCCCAGCCGGACCAGCCGGTCCGGCGCGGCGGCGCCGATGCCCAGCCGTTCCGCTGCCTTGTGACCGAGCACGACCGCCTGGTAGCTGGCCTTGGCCGCGTCCAGCCAGGCGCCGCTGGCCACCGTCGCTCCGACCGTGTCGAGCAGGTCGATGGTGGCCGCTCTCGTCGCGATCGCGTTGGTCTTCTCGGGCGGGATCCGGTCCGATCGGTAGACCTTCGCGTCCGAGACATCGCCGGTCGCGGACACCTCGAGCACACCGGGCACCCGGGCGGCCATCCCCACCGCCTCGGTCGGCAGTTGCGAGTCCTTGCCGAAGAAGGTCTGCCCGGGACCGGCGCGCAGCAGGTTGGTGCCCAGCGCGTCCAGTCGCTCGTTCACTTCGGCCCGGCTCGACGTGGAGATGCCGAGTACGGAGACCATTGCCGCGATCCCGATCGCGATGCCGAGCGCGGACAGGAACACCCGGGTGGGCCGGGTGCGCAAACCGGCGCCGCCCACGCGCAGCAGGTCGCGCGCGGACAGCCGGGCCGATTGGTTCGTCATACCAGCACCGCCCGGGCGGAGTCGGCGACCACCTGGCCATCCCGCAGGCTCACCTGGCGGCCGAACCGGCCGGCCACGTCGTGGTCATGGGTGATGACCACGATCGTGGTGCCGGTGCGATTGAGATCCCACAGCAGCGCGATCACCTCCTCGCCGGAATGGCTGTCCAGGTTGCCGGTCGGCTCGTCGGCCAGCAGCAGCGCGGGCTCGCCGACGACCGCCCTGGCGACCGCAACCCGCTGCTTCTCACCGCCGGACAGCTGATGCGGTTCGTGGTCGAGCCGGTGGCCCAGCCCGACCCGGTCCAGGATGTCGGCCGCCCTGGCCCGCCGTTCGCGGAGCGGCACTCCCGCGTACAGCAGGCCGTCGGCGACGTTGTCGAGCGCCGAGGTGCCGGCGGCCAGGAAGAACTGCTGGAAAACGAATCCGATCCGGCGCGCCCGCAGCGCGGACAGCTCGCGGTCGGAGAGCTGGGCCACCGCATGCCCGTCGACGTGCATCCACCCGCCGCTCGGCCGATCCAGCGTGCCCATCAGGTGCAGCATTGTGGACTTGCCCGAGCCCGAGGGTCCGACGATGGCGACCAGCTCACCGCGGTCGATGACCAGCGACACGTCCTGTAGCGCCACCACCGGCGGGCTGCCCGGGTAGATCCGGGATACCCCGGACAGCTCGACGACCGCGGTCACGATGCCGGCACCTCCACCAGGGTGCCCTCGTCCAGCCCCGCGCCGCTGATCTCGACCCGGCCGCCCGAGTAGGCACCGGTCCGCACCGGGACATCGCGCCCGGCGCCGCCGGTCACGACCCGGACCCCGTACCCGCCGTCGCCGAGTGGGATCAACGCCGCCACCGGCACGGTGAGCACGTCCTCGTGCCGCTCGCTCTCGAAGTTCACCGTCACCGGCGCCTCGTCGAACGGTCCGGCCGATTCACCGTCGGCCAGCGTCACGATCACCTGGATGGTGGCCGTGTCGTCCGAGGAGTCGGCGTTCGGCTGGTCGCTCGAGCTGTCCGAGCTGGACTCGGCGACGGTGCCGATGCTGGCGATCCGTCCGTCCAGCACGGTGCCGTCGGGGAGTTCGACCGTAACCGGTGCACCCTTGTCCGCCAGGGTTCGGTCCGTTACGTCCAGATCGACGGTGACGAGCCGGTCGGTACCAGTCACTTGCAGCACCGCGCCGCCCGGCACCACGGCGGCTCCGAGGTCGAGCTGGCGGTCGGCGATCCGTACCGCGCCCGCGGCGAACAGCACCTGGGTCGGGTCGACCGCTCCGGTCTCCGGCAGCCCGCGATCGGCCTGCCAGTCGCGGACCGCGGTCGCCGTCGCGGCGCTGAACTCCTCGTCGACGGTGAGACCGGTGTAGCCGAGCGCGCGCAGGTTCCGCTCGAGTTGCTGGACATCAGGTCCTTCGGCGCCCTCGGACAGCGTGCGGTACATCGGCACGGCGCCGTACATGAGCGTGACAGGGCGCTGATCGACCTCGAATAGGGTGTGGCCGCGTTCGATCTGTCGGCCGGCGGCCGGCAGCCAGGTCACGGTGCCGGCCGACCGGCTGACCAGCGCACTCGCGTCGCCGTAGCCGAGGGTGCCGTCCACGCTGGCGGTCTCGACCAGGTCCTGCCTGGTGACCTTGGCGGTGGCGGTGACCGGCAGCCCACCGGTGTCGGCGGAGCCGCGGCCGCCGAAGTCGAATCCGGCCATCGCCAGCACGCCGCCGACAACGACTGCGACCGCTCCTACGGCGGCCGTGGCTACCAGGAGTGGGCGGCGCCGCCGGCGGCCAGGACGGCTGGAAGCGCGGCGCGGCGTCACTGGCGGGCCCGGTGCGGATGCCGTGTCCGGTGCGGGTGCCGTGTCCGGCGCGCTCGGATCGTCGGCCGGGTCGGCGCCGGCCCGGGTGAGCTCGGCGGTCACATGCCCTCGCCGCCCTGCGCGCGGCCTTGCAGGAACTCCTGCATGATCGGATCGCAGGCCTCGCCCGCGGCCCGCAGTGTCTCTCGCGGCACATCCGAACCATCGATCATGAAGCCGCCGCCACCGTCCTCATCCGGATCGGGCACGTCGACGCCGTGCTGGCGCATGCATTCGGCGAATCGCAGCTGCGCGTCCTGGAACTCCGGATCGTTGCGGAGCTCGTCAAGGTTGCCGCCACCCAACGGGGCGAGCTCCTGGCAGGCTTCCATCGCCTCGCGGGTCTTCTGGTCCGGGCCGTTGCCCGACCCACCGCCGAACGGGATCGCGAACCGGCCCTCCGAATCCGGATCGGGTACGTCCAGCCCGTGCTCGCGCAGGCACTCGGTGAACTTCAGCATCTGCTCCTGCCGATCCGGTTCCGCCGAGTCGGCCGAGTTCGTGGAGCCGGCGCCGCTGGTTGAGCCGTCAGCGTCGCTGCCGCATCCGGTCAGGCCGGCCAGCAACAGCGGCAGCGCCGCCAATATGGCGATCTTCGCGGGTCGCATTTCAGGTCTCCCTCCGGCCATCGGCGGACTGCCGGCGGCCGTTTCGGATTCCAGCGGGCCTGCGGTATGGCCGGCGTAAGCGTGATCGCTTATCCCGGCCTTACCGGCCGGCTTGTCACAATGAACGGGCCAGGCCTGGCCCAACACCGGTGGGGATGCTCGAAGGGTGGCGCGGTGCGCGTTCTGATCGCCGAGGACGAACGGATGCTCGCCGACACGATCGCGATCGGGCTGCGCCGCGAGGCGATGGCCGTGGATGTCGTGTACGACGGCGAGTCGGCGCTGGAACGGCTCGACCTCAACGCCTACGACGTGCTGGTCCTCGATCGCGACCTGCCGGTTCGGCACGGCGACGAGGTCTGCCGCGAAGTGGCGAGACGGGGCGGCGACGTCCGGGTACTGATGCTGACCGCGGCGGTCGACGTGCCCGACCGGGTGGCCGGGCTGGGTCTTGGCGCCGATGACTACCTGACCAAGCCGTTCGCGTTCGCCGAACTGGTAGCCAGGCTCAGAGCGTTGAGCCGGCGGTCCCGGCCGCCCGCGCCGCCGGTGTTGATCCGCGCCGGCATCACCGTCGATCCGGCCCGGCGCCAGGCCTATCGGGACGGACGTTACCTGGCCCTGTCGAACAAGGAGTTCGCCGTGCTCGAAGAGTTGCTGCGCGCCGACGGCGCGGTGGTCAGCGCCGAAACCCTGCTCGAGCGCGCCTGGGACGAGAACATCGATCCGTTCACCAATGTCGTGCGGGTCACCGTAATGACGTTGCGCCGCAAGCTCGGTGAGCCGGGCGTAATCCATACGATGCCGGGAGCGGGGTACCGAGTCCCGTGAGTGCCGTGACCGCACCGCGCCGGTGGCCGCGCTGGCCGGCCTGGCCGCGCCCGACCGTTCGGGTGAAGCTGACAGCGCTCTACGGCGGCATGTTCTTCCTGGCCGGCCTCGTCCTGATCGTGCTGACTTACCTGCTCATGCAGAGCAGCCTGGAGCGGCGGCCCGGCATCGGAGCGGAGATCCAGGTGCCGAGTCCGACTGCGCTCCCCAACACTGGACTGCCGCTTGGCCAGACGTTCCTGCGCACCGTCGACGGCGAGTCGGTGAGCCCGGCCCAGCTGTTCGAGCGGATCAAGCAGGCGGAGCAGGAGCAGCGCCGGAACACGCTCAACGACCTGCTCACCTGGTCGCTGCTCGCACTTGGGTTCGTCGGGGTCGGTGCGACCGGATTCGGCTGGCTGATGGCCGGGCGGGTGCTGCGCCCGGTGCACGAGATCACCGCGACCGCGCGCCGGGTCGCCGACCGCAGCCTGCACGAGCGGATCGACCTGCAGGGCCCGCAGGACGAGCTGAAAGAGCTCGCCGACACGTTCGACGCGATGCTGGCCAGACTCGACTCGGCATTCGCCGGGCAGCGCCGGTTCGTCGCCGACGCCTCGCACGAGCTGCGCACCCCGCTTGCGGTGAACCGGACGCTGCTCGAGGTGGCGCTCGCCGACCCGGAGGCGTCCGACGACCTGCGCCGGCTCGCGACGAATCTGCTGACCACGACTTCGCGCAACGAGCAGCTGATCGAGGGCCTGCTCCTGCTGGCGCAGAGCGGCAACGAGCTGACCGAACGCCGCCCGGTCGACCTGGAGGAGATCGCGCAGCACGTGCTCGCGCTGGTCGAGCACGAGGCGGCCGATGCGGGGATCGAGCTGCGTCCGGCGCTGGCCGCGATGCCGGCCAGCGGCGACCCGATCCTGCTCGAGCGGGTCGTGCTCAACCTCGTCCAGAACGGGATCCGGCACAACGAGGCGAGCGGCTGGGTGTCGGTGAGCACCGGCCCGGACGGGCTGGTCGTGACCAACACGGGCCCGGTGGTTCCCGGCTACGAGGTCGACTCGCTGTTCGAGCCGTTCCGCCGGCTCCCACCGCAGCGGGCCACCGAACAGCGCGGGATCGGCCTCGGGCTGTCGATCGTGCGCTCAATTGTGATCGCGCACGGCGGGTCGGTGACCGTCGCATCGCGGCCGGACGGCGGCCTGGTCGTCACCGTGCGCCTGGACGCCGCGTAGGGTCGGCGCATGGACGACCATGAGCTGGCGTACCGGCTGGCCGACCAGGCCGGTGCCCAGCTGCTGGCGCTACGGGACCGCCCGGACGTGCTTGACGTCGGCGCCGTCGGGGACCGGAGCTCGCACGACTACATCGCCGCGCAGCTCGCAGCGGCCAGGCCGCACGACGCGGTGTTATCCGAGGAGGGCTCCGACGATCAATCTCGGCTCGCCGCGGACCGGGTCTGGATCGTGGATCCGCTCGATGGCACCCGGGAGTACGGCGAGCCAGGCCGGACCGACTGGGCGGTCCACGTCGCCTTGTGGGAGCGCGGTGGTTTGGTCGCCGGTGCGGTCGGTCTACCCGCCCAAGGCCGGGTGCTGTCCACCGCTGAGCCACCAACGGTGCCTTCCATTCCGGAGCGCGCGAACGGTCATCAGATCCGGATCGCAGTCAGCCGTACCCGGGCGCCAGCGCTGGTCATACGGCTGGCCGAGCTGCTCGACGGCCAGCTGATGACTATGGGGTCGGCGGGGGCGAAGGTAGCCGCGGTGCTGCTCGGCGAGGTGGAGGCGTACGTACACGCCGGCGGGCAGTACGAGTGGGACTCGGCCGCGCCGGTCGCGGTGGCCAGGGCGGCCGGCCTGCACACCTCCCGGATCGACGGCTCGCCGCTGCGCTACAACCAGCCCGATCCGTCCGTTCCTGACCTGCTGGTCTGCCGGGCGGAGCTCGCCGATCCGCTGCTCGACGGACTGGCCAAGGTGGCCGAGTAAGAGCGAACCCCGGGTGTCACCGCCTAGGGTTCCGGTGCGTGATCGCGCGGATCGACGACTGGGTGGTCGGGTTCGCCTACGGCTACACCGGCGACTTCGGACAGTGGTGGACCGACTGGGTTGCGTCACGAGTCCCGGTCAAGGTGGTCGCGGAGTGGCTCGGCGGTCATTTCGAGTTCGTCGAGATGGCCGTCCATCCATCGGCACAGGGCCGCGGGATCGGTCAGGCGCTGCACAACCGGCTGCTCGCCGGACTACCGCATCGGCGGGCGATGCTCACCACCTACTGCGATGATCGGGCGGCGCCGCGGCTATACCGGCGATCCGGCTGGCGCCTGCTGATGGCGGGCCTGGACGCCTCATCCGACCTTTACGGCTTACAGCTGCCATATGAGCGGGTCATGC
>DATFRM010000401.1:0-4054 GCA_035263265.1 Actinomycetes bacterium | reverse complement strand
CCGGGCCGAGAAGTCGCCGGGCATTCTGTGCCACCCCCTTCATCCAGCGGTGTTGCTGCACCCGAACCGCGCTCAGCTCGGCCGGAATCTCACCCGGAACCTGTAGGTCCGCGTCGAACACGATGCGACCCCCGCCGAGTTGCGTCCGGTAGGACAGATCGAGATCCTCGGTCAGCGTGTCGGCGATCCAACCGCCGGCCCGGCGAATCGACGCTGTGCGCCAGATGCCGCCGGAGCCGTTGAAGTTGACGAATCCGCCGAGCTGCGCGCGACCGGGTTGCTCGACCAGGAAGTGCGCGTCCATGAAGATGCCGAGGATCCGGGTCAGCACCGACTCGGTGCGGTTGGCGTAGGTCCACCGACCCTGGACAGCGGCGGTTTCCGGGTCGGCGAAGTGCGGGAGTGCGCGTTCTAGGAAGTCCGGCGGCGGCATGAAATCGGCGTCGAATACCGCCACGAGCCCATCCGGCGCGCGGCGCAGTCCCTCGGCGAGCGCTCCGGCCTTGAACCCGGCACGCGAGCCACGGCGGACCTGCGCGATCCGCAACCCGTTGCCCGATCGGCGGCGCACCCACTCGGCGATGAGCTGCGATGTGTCGTCGGTCGAGTCGTCCAGGATCTGGATGTCCAGGAACTCGGCTGGGTACCGTAACGCGGTCGCGTGCTCGAGCAGTCGTTCTACGACAAATCGCTCGTTGTAGATCGGGAGCTGGACCGTCACCCGCGGCAACGGGTCCGGCGATGCCGTTGCTGCCGCGGTGCCCGGTCTTGCCCGCCGGGCCAACGCGAGCAGCCACAGCTGAAGTAGTGCATGAGCGACCAGGAGCAGCGTGGCGAGCAGGTAGCCGGCAGTCAGTGCGGCTACGACCAGGGCGGCGATGACGCTGTTGATCATCACGAAAGCATGGGCGAGGTATAGATGGCTGTCGAGAGGCCGTGGCACGTCGTGTCGTGTCATGAACATTCCGGTGGGTATCCGACGCGGGCATAGCCGAGTAGGGATCCAGCGGGGATGAACCAAGGCGACTGGAGGCGCAGCCCATGCCCGACCTGGCCACCTCACGGCCCGTGGTGCTTGGCGATCGGTACCGCCTCGGAGACCTGATCGGCCGGGGCGGGATGGCCGACGTGTATGCGGGCGTCGACCAGGTGCTCGGACGCCGGGTAGCGGTCAAGCTGCTGCGAGCGATCACACCGGACTCGGATGATCGGGCCCGGTTCGAGGCCGAGACCAGGACCCTCGCGCGGCTGAACCATCCCGGGCTGGTGACCGTGCTGGACGCCGGCACCGAGGGCGAGCTCCCGTACCTGGTCATGGAGCTGGTGCCAGGGACGAACCTGGCGGAGTGCTGTTCCGGCCAGGCGCTGGACGCCGAGTACGTGGCTGCGGTCGGGGCGCGCTTGGCCGACGCGCTTGCGTATGTGCACGAGCAGGGCGTCGTGCACCGGGACATCAAGCCCGGTAACGTGCTGCTCCGCCCGGATGGTCGGGTGCTGCTGGCGGACTTCGGCATCGCCAAGCTGGTCGACCGGACGACGCAGCTCACCGCCGCCGGGATCGCGGTCGGGACCGCCGCGTATCTCGCACCGGAGCAGGTGGGCAAGGGCGAGATCGGCCCCGCCGCCGACGTCTACTCGCTCGGTCTGGTGCTGCTGGAAATGCTCACCGGCGTGCGTGCCTATCCGGGTCCGCCGCTCGAGTCGGCGCTGGCCCGGCTCAGCACACCGCCGGATATCCCGTCGGAGGTCCCGGCCGGATGGCACGCGCTGCTACGCGCAATGACCGCAACAAGTCTCGCTGCTCGGCCTGGGATGGCCGAGGTGCGCGCGGCGATCGAGAATCTGGCCGGCAAGCGGAACACCGCACCGTCAGCCGGCGGGTTGCCGGTCGGCGGGACTGCGGAGACGGAGCCGCTGGCGATCTCGGGCTACGCCGATGGCCAGACGACGATTCCACCGGTGCGGCGGTACGGCGCGGCGGCTGTCGAGGCGGCGCGGTTCGGCTGGGGGCGACTCACCTCCCGGCAGTGGCTGCTCGGCGGCGGGCTGCTCGTCGCAACCATGGCGGTCCTGCTGCTTCTCCCGAACCTGCTCGCCGACGGCCGCGGGCCCAATACCGGTTCCGACGTACCGGACAATGTGCCGGTTGCACTCGAACAGGACCTGCGGAGTCTGCATCAGGCCGTGGCTGGAGCGCCGGCCCTGACCGAGCAACTGTCCCGGGTCGACGGTGCCCTGGTCGATCGCGACTACGCCGAAGCGCGTACCGCGCTCGACGGGCTCATCCGGGACACGATCGCGGCCCAGGATGCCGGCCAGCTCGACGGCGATCACGCCGACCGGGTCATGGCCGCGTCCGCGCAGCTCATCGCTGCGCTGCCGGACGGTCTCACGAACCCGTTGCCGACCCCGACGCCCACCGACAGCAAGAAGCACGACAACAAGGGTCACGGGAACGGCGACGGCAACGGAAACGGCAACGGCGACTAGCAGGTCCGCGCGTCGTCGCCCGAGACGGTGAGGGTAGCGGGGCCAACCGGGGTATCCGGGCTTGGGCTATTCGGCCGATCGTCGCGACGCGATCGCGTTTGTACCGTCGAACGGGATCGCCGTGGGGGAGGGGCGAGATGTGGTGGGATCCGGCCGACGAGGCCGAACTGCCGGTCGCGCGCGAGGTCGAGCGGTTGCTATGGCACTACCGCGACCACCTGGCCGACACCCGTTACGTCAGGAATGGGCGGCAGTTGGTCTGGGGGATCGGCAGCGCACAGGACGGCGTCGGTCGCTGGCGGCATCCGTTGGTGCTGGCCAGTTATGAGGCACTGACCGCCGCCGGAGCGCCGGCGATGACCGGCCGGTACACCTGGGGTGATCTGGCCGACGTGCTCGGCAACCACTCGGGCCCGGTCGGTGAGCTGCTGCGGGACTGGGAGCTGAGCCGGGACGCGTTGGTCGAGATCGCCGCCCGGCCGTTACCGGCGAGCCGGGTCGATGCCACCGATGTGGTCGTGGAGGTGCCGACTCGCACCCAGCAGGCCACCGTCGGTCTGCCTTGTACGTTGACCGCCAGCGGTGAGCCTGCCTTCGTCACGGTTGGCCATCTGGTGACCGGCAACAAAGCCAAGGTAGAGATCGGGGCGACCGGCTCGGGCGGGCTGACCTGGGTGACGGGCGAGGTCGTGCACTGGTCGGACCCAACTACGGCCGGCATCAACGGTGGCTACGACTACGCGATCGTTCGGCTCGATGACAACCAGGACACGATCGGGGCGATCACGCACTTGGGCACCCAGCCGGCGCCCACGCCGCCGCACCAGGTGATGACCGTCGATGTATACGGACGGACCAATGCACCGGTGCGCCGCTCGGGCTCGGTGACCGCGGCGCTCGCGCAGCTCGGCGACGCGACCAGGCAGTGGCTGAACTGCTGGCAGTTCGCATCCCAGCCGACGATGCAGCAAGGTGACTCCGGATCGGTGGCACTCGGCTCGTCCGGCTCGTCGGCGAATCGGGTCCTGGGCCACTTCGTGGGCATGTCGGCGATGGTCGGGACGCCACCCGCGGCCGCGGGCCAGACCGCTGCTCATCAGTACATCCAGGATCTGCGCTCGTGTTTGGCCGCGGGACTCGACCAGCACGTCACGATCTGAACCATCAGCCCCGGCTTCGGGAGCCGGCCCTAGTTCTGGACCCGATTCCCCCGCCCTGGACGGACCGTCCATTCTCTGACTAAAGTCAGAGAATGGACGCTGAAGCAGTTGCCCAAGTGCGGCGGTTCAACAGGCTCGTGACCCAACGGGTCGGCGCGCTTACCGACCGGTTCCTGGCCCGGGAGCGGTCTCTTGGCGAGGCCCGATTGTTGTGGGAGATCGGCGCCGCTGGCGCGGAAGGCCGCGATGTGCGGTCACTACGCGGTCAGCTCGGTCTGGACTCCGGCTATCTCAGCCGGCTCCTGCAGGCCCTGCAGGCGTCGGGCTTGATCACGGTCGGCCCGAAGGAGTCCGACCGGCGAGTCCGGGTAGCCCGGCTGACCAAGCGCGGTCTCGCCGAGCGC
>DATFRM010000400.1:0-3526 GCA_035263265.1 Actinomycetes bacterium | reverse complement strand
GGCCGGTCCCAACGCGGACGCCGACAGCGATCCGACTGCGGTCCTGGTCGCCGAGCGTGCGGTCATCAACGGCAACCTGGAGATCGACGGAAACTTCGAGGCGCATGGCACCGTCCGGCTGGCCACCGCGACGATCAGGGGAAACATCCGGGCATCGGACTGCCTGCTCGACCCCGCGCTGCCGAGGGCCGGCTCCGGCCAGGACCGATTCGCGCTGCTCGCCGACGGTCTCGAGTTGGGCGGTGAACTGCTGGCCAGCCCGGGCTTCCGGGCGACCGGCGAGCTACTGCTGCGCAGCGCGCAGATCGGCGGCAACGTATTCCTTGCCGGCGCGGAGCTGGGAAACCCCGGCCGCAACGCGATCAACCTGGACCGCACCACCATCCGGGGCAATCTGACCGCCTGGGAGCTGAAGGTCAGGGGCACGGTCCGGCTGCAGAACACCGTGGTTGGCGGCACGGTCCTGTTCGACGGCGCCAACCTGACCGAGCCGTACTGGCTGACCGAACGCGACCCGGACGCCCAGAACGAGGCGCCGGTCCGGCCTTCGCTGGACGCGCGCTCGATCCAGGTCGGCCGGGATTTCCTCTGCCAGAAGGGTCGCAGCAGCCTCCCGTTCCGCGCGGCCGCCGGCGTCCGGCTGCGCGGCGCCGAGGTACGCAAGGCCGTCTCGTTCCGGGGGGCGCAGCTCTACTCCGGTGGCCGGGTCTACGCGCTGAATCTGGCCGGACTGCGGTCGGCCGAGCTGTTGCTAGCCCTCGACTCCACGCCGGTGGGCGCGATCCAGTTGGCCCGCGCCCGGGTCGCCACCCTCTACGACAACAAGCACTTGTGGGCGGCCACCGGCGGGCTCAGCCTGGACAACTTCGAGTACAACAGCGTCACGATCGAGGTCGGTAGCCGGCAGCCGGTTCCCGATCACGCCGCGGCGGCCGGGCACCGGTACCGCGGCTGGCTGCACCGCACGATGCATCGGCTCGATCGCGGCCGGCCCGGTGACGTGCGGGAGCGGGTGGACTGGCTGCGCGCCGGGCTGTCCGCGTTCCGTCCGAATGACGGCCGCGGTCCCGATACCCGGTGGTGGTGGCGCCGCTGGCTCGGCCGCCCGCATCGGCACACCGGCTACAACCCGCAGCCGTACGAGCAGCTGGCCGCCAGCTACCGGGCCGACGGCAACGTCCGGGAGGCCCGCTACGTGCTGCTGGAGAACCAGCGGCACCGGCGGAAGACGCTGTCGCTACCCGGTCGGCTGATCGGTGGCCTGCTCGACGTGACCGTGGGCTACGGCTACCGGACCTGGCTGGCGCTGATCTGGCTGGCCGGCCTATGGGCCATCGGCTACTGGTACATGAGCGGGCTGCATCCGATGCCGATCGACGAGAACCTGGTCGGGGACTGGTCTCCCGGATTGTTCGCGCTCGACCTGCTGTTGCCGATCATCGGCTTCGAGCAGGAAGGCATCTGGACCATGGTCGGCTCCGCCCGGTGGGTCGCGGCCGGACTGGAGCTGGCCGGCTGGCTGCTGGCGACCGCCGTGCTGGCCGGGTTGACCACACTTCTGCAGCGCCGGGACGCCTAGCGGCCGGATTGGTCGCTGATCGACGCTCCTAGGCCGGCGCGGTGCCCAACCGCTCCTCGGGCCGGCCGTACTTGGCCAGGTACGAGTCGACGTCGTCGTTCTTGATCGCGTCGTACAGCCGCTGGGCGCGCTGCTCGTCGAGATACACCACGCTCGCGCTGCCCTCGTATCCGGTGCCGCTGATCGGTGCGGTCATGAAGACGACATTGCCTTGCTGGATGCCGCGCAGGCTAAGCGCGAGGCCGCGCAGGTCGGCGTTGCTCATCGTGTCGTCGACGCTGACCGTCTTGGTGACCGCATCCAGTACCCGGGCCAGCCGCAATGGGTTGGACAGAGTGCCCGAGTTCAGCGTCTCGCGCATGATCTCGCGCAGGAAGTTCTGCTGCCGCTGTACCCGGTCGAAGTCACCGCGGGGCAGCCCGTAGCGCTGCCGGACGTAGTCGAGCGCGTCCTTGCCGTACAGGTGATACGTCCCGGCTTCCCAGGTGCGGTGGTTGTGGAAGTCGTACGTGGTCTGCGGGATCGTGACGTCGACCCCGCCGAGCGCGTCCGTGAGCTCGATGAAGCCGTCCCAGTCAATGATCGCGAGATGATCGATGCGGATCCCGGTGAGGTGCTCCAGCGTTCGGACATACAGCGTCGGACCGCCGAGCGAGAACGCGTCGTTGATCTTGTCCAAACCGTGGCCCGGGATGTCGACCCACGAGTCGCGCGGGAAGGAGATGACGTAGGCGTTCTTCCGGTCCGCGGTCAGGTGCACGAGGATGATCGTGTCGGACCGTTGCTGTCCCGGTACCCAGGCCGGGGCGAGCGCCTCTTCGCCGGTGGTGGCCAGGTCGGAGCGGCGGTCGGTGCCGGCCAGCAGGAAGTTCAGCGCCTTCCCGGCCTCGCCCAGCTGCTTGTCCGGGCGCTCCTGCTCCGGAATCGGGTCGAAGACCCGGGGGATTCGCTGCACCTGCCCGGCGTAGCGCTCGGACAGCCACCAGGCGCCGCCAACCGTGCAGGCACTGAGCGCGAGCAGTCCGACCAGCACGACGATCAGCACGCGGCGGCGCCGGCCGGACTTGGTCCGTGGCTCGACGTCGTCGGCTGGTTTGGGTGGGCGGCCTAGCCAGATCTGCAGCGGCGTGCGTGGCCGCATCGCCGGCGTTGTCTGCTCGCCGGCCTCCGCGGCTTGATCGTCGGCCGTGGGTGCGGGTGGCGCCGCCGGTTCCTGCTCGGACTCGACCGGCTCGTTCTCCTCGCCGCCCCGTTGATCGCTCACCCGGAAATCGTAACGGTCGGGAACTCCCAACCCGCCTGGCCAGGCAGCCGGTTGGGTGGCGGCTAACCGACCGACAGACCTGCCAGCCGAGGCACGAATCCGAACGGCAGCTCGAGCCGGTGCGAGCGCATCAGCTCGTCGTCGCAGAGCAGCTCGCGGGTGGGTCCATCGGCCACTATCACGCCGTCGGACAGCACCACCGACCGGCGGCACAGCTCCAGCGCATACGGCAGGTCGTGGGTGACCATCAAGATCGTGACATCGAGGGATCGGAGCACGTCGGCGAGCTCCCGGCGGCTCGCCGGGTCGAGGTTGGACGACGGCTCGTCGAGGATGAGAATCTCCGGTTCGGTTGCCAGCACGGTCGCCACCGCGACCCGGCGCCGCTGGCCGAACGAGAGGTGGTGCGGCGGCCGATCGGCGAACGCCGACATTCCGACCTGGTCGAGCGCGCGAGTCACCCGGGCGTCGAGCTCGCCGCCGCGGACTCCTAAGCCGCGTGGGTGGCCCCGGGCCGCCGCCCGTCGTGGTCGGCCGGAGACCGCGGACGTAGCCTGTCAGCGTGGCCAGCCCGCTTCTCGACCTGCCCGGCGCGGTGCCCGGTGACCCGCCGGATGCCGACATTGCCGCGCATTACGGCGACCCGCTCCGGGAGCAGCGCAACCTGGTGGCGGGCACCGGCT
>DATFRM010000399.1:0-2505 GCA_035263265.1 Actinomycetes bacterium | reverse complement strand
ACCGGTCCGGGATGACCGCGATCAACCGCGGCTTCTTCATCTCCGCGGTGGTCTCGGCGATCCTCGTGGCGATCGCCGCCTACTCCTATCTGCCCAGCAGCTTCGACCAGTTCAGCGGCGTCAGCGAGAGCATTGCGGTGCTCGACGGCGACCCGCGGATGGTGGCCGTGGTAGCGGTGCTGATCGGCATCGTGCTGGCGGCAGCCATCCAGCAGCTGACCGGCTACTTCACCGAAACCAACCGGCGCCCGGTGCGCGACGTCGCCAAGACCTCACTGACCGGTCCGGCCACGGTGATCCTGTCCGGCGTGGCGATCGGGCTCGAGTCGGCGGTCTACTCCGCGCTGCTGATAGCCGCCGCGGTCTATGCCGCGTTCCTGCTCGGCGGCGGCTCGATCCTGCTGTCCCTGTTCGCGGTGGCGCTGGCCGGCACCGGCCTGCTCACTACCGTCGGTGTGATCGTATCGATGGACACGTTCGGCCCGGTTTCGGATAACGCGCAGGGTATCGCCGAGATGTCTGGCGACATCCACGGCGAGGCCGCGACCGTCCTTACCAAGCTCGACGCGGTCGGCAACACCACCAAGGCGATCACCAAGGGCATCGCGATCGCCACCGCGGTATTGGCCGCAACCGCGCTGTTCGGCTCGTTCGGCGCGATCATCCTGGATGCGGTCGCTGAGTCTGGGGTCGGGGACGTCCGCAGCCTGGGCAGCGATGCGGACCAGTACTTCGGCATCCTCAACGTCGCGGACCCCAAGAACCTGGTCGGCCTGATCATCGGCGCCTCGGTCGTGTTCCTGTTCTCCGGCCTGGCCATCAACGCGGTGTCCAGGGCGGCCGGCGCGGTCGTGTTCGAGGTGCGCCGACAGTTCCGCGAGATCCCCGGGATCATGGAGGGCACCGGCAAGCCCGAGTACGGCCGGGTCGTCGACATCTGCACCCGCGATTCGCTACGTGAGCTGGCGACCCCTGGCCTGCTCGCGGTGTTGGCACCGATCGCGGTCGGCTTCGGACTCGGCGTCGGCCCGCTCGGCTGCTACCTGGCCGGCGCGATCGCGGCCGGAACACTGATGGCGGTGTTCCTGGCGAACTCCGGCGGCGCCTGGGACAACGCGAAGAAGCTGGTGGAGGACGGCCACTACGGGGGCAAGGGCTCCGAGGCGCATGCGGCCACGGTGATCGGTGACACGGTCGGCGACCCGTTCAAGGACACCGCAGGACCGTCGATCAACCCGCTGCTCAAGGTGATGAACCTGGTCTCGCTGCTGATCGCGGCCGCGGTCGTCCAACTCAGTATCGGCACCGACGAGAACGACGCGTTCCGACTGGTGATCTCCTTGGTCGCGGTGGCGATCATCATCGCCGCCGTGGTCGTCTCGAAGCGCCGGACCATCGCGGTGGGTGAGGACACAGCGGCCGACACGGCAGAGCCGGCCGGACCCTCGGAACCGAGCGTGCCGACCTCAGCCGAGGCTCAGGAGCAGGCCGAGTCCGCCGAGTCGGCCGAGCCCGCTGATCGAGGTACACCGGTTGATCACCGTTAGGTTCGGCCAAAGCCGGTGGGCGGCGTCCAGATGGTGCATAGTGATCCCGGCACACCGCTATGGATGATCGGGAACGAGAGCGGTACGGTCTACCGGGCACGGGGCCGATCGGACGCCAGCGGTCACTTATGCGAACCAAACGACTCCTGCGTCGGTTGACATCGGTGTACATCATGGGGGCAGACTCACGCTCCCGGGTGGGAGATCAGGTAGCACCACTGGAGTAAATGCGCGTGTCGGAAAACAGTGGGCCGAACGGCGGCGGTCGACGTCTTGTCATCGTCGAGTCGCCAGCCAAGGCAAAGACGATCGCGGGCTACCTCGGCCGCGGGTACGACGTCGAGTCGAGCATCGGCCACGTTCGAGACCTGCCGACCGGGGCGGCGGAGATCCCGGCGAGGCTTAAGAAGGAACCCTGGTCGCGGCTCGGGGTCGACGTGGACAGCCGCTTCACCCCGCTCTATGTCGTGCCGTCGAGCAAAAAGGCGCAGGTCCAGAAGCTGAAGAAGGCGCTCAGCGGTGCCGACGAGCTCCTGCTAGCCACTGACGAGGATCGCGAAGGCGAGGCCATCGCCTGGCATCTGACCGAGGTGCTGGCGCCGCGCGTCCCGGTCCGCCGCATGGTGTTCCATGAGATCACCCCGCACGCCATCCGGGAGGCGGTGGCGAACCCCCGCGACATTGACCGCAAACTGGTCGACGCCCAGGAAACCCGGCGGATCCTGGATCGGCTGTACGGCTACGAGGTCTCGCCTGTGCTGTGGAAGAAGGTCATGCCGCGACTGTCGGCCGGTCGCGTGCAATCGGTTGCGACCCGGCTCGTAGTTGAGCGGGAGCGGGAACGGATGGCGTTCCGCGTAGCCGCTTACTGGGATATCGCCGGAGTCTTCGACACCGGCCGGACACCGACCGACCCAGCTGAACCCACCACCATCGCGGCCCGCCTGGTCAGCGTCGA
>DATFRM010000398.1:0-5701 GCA_035263265.1 Actinomycetes bacterium | reverse complement strand
CCCCCGACCCCGGGCCTCCGCGGCCAGCCAGTACGAGACCTGGCCGATGCCGTCGCAGTGCTCGAGCGCGATGTTGCCCAGCCGCTCGCCCGTGCCGACGGCGCAGATCACGAACCCGGCCGAGCCGGGCTGACCACCCGGCAGCGCCGAGATCGCGGCGCGGACCTCCGCTGCAGTGAGGGTCGGCGACTCGGAGGTGTATCGCTGGATCACCGGGTCGCCGGCCGCGGTCGCGTACCAGTCCGCGTCGTCGACCGTCCAGGCTCGAAGCCCCACACCACCGTCACTTCGGATCCATTCGGTCACCCGGTCATAATCCCGAAACGACCGTGGATAATCACGGCTCGGCTAAATCTGGCGCAATAACTGTGGTTCTGGCGGAAAAACCCTTTGCCCGGCCTGCGGATCCCCCGTACTGTTCTTAGCAGCCGGACAACGCGTCCGGCTGCCGTGCGTCCACTTACTCGAGTTGACGGCGGGATTACACGCAGCTGGAGGTGACCCTAGGTGTCCTCGACCGTTATCGCGCCGAAGGTCGCCTTCGACGTGCCTGTGGCGCAGAGCGGGTCGAGCGCGTGGGTCTCCCGGGTACGGGAGATCGTCGCGCCCGCCCAGACGCTGGTCCAGGGGACGAGTCTGCCTATCGCCAGGTCGATGGGCAGGGGGCGGATCACCGATCGGACGCCGGCAACCGAGTGCACGGCCACGTTCGTTCCGACCGCCACCAAGCTCCCGTACCTGACCCAGCAGCCCGTCAAGGGTGCCTTCATCGGCATCCGCCCGGGTGTCCGTACCTGGAGTCCACCGGATTGATCACAAACGATCCGGCCACCTCCAGGGCCGCGGAACCCCACCCGGGATCCGCGGCCCTTTCGTTTGTCTCGTCACAACTCGAGAAAGAGGAGGTGAACCTCAGTGCAGCTGGCCCTGATCGACCAGATCGGAAGCCGGGCAAAGGAGTTGCCGTGCCGGATCAATGACCCGGAACTCTTCTTTGCAGAGAAGCCTGAGGACGTCGAGTTCGCCAAGTCGCTCTGCCAGCCCTGCCCGATCCGCGCCCAGTGCCTGAGCGGGGCGCTTGATCGGCGGGAACCGTGGGGTGTCTGGGGCGGTGAGCTCGTGCTCCAGGGCGTCGTCGTGCCGCGCAAGCGGCCGCGGGGGCGGCCCAGGAAGACCGAGATCGCCGCATGAGCTCCGACCGATACGGACCCGCGCCGACTCGCCGCGCCGCGTCCCCCATCCCAGCCGTCCGAATCCGAGTAACCCACAAGCCTTTGTCAGTCAGGAGCACGGAAATGAATCTCCTTTATGAAGATCTCGCACGCGCGCAGATGCGTGAGCGATATCGCCAGGCGCGCAATGAGCGGCTCTCGCACCTTGTTGCGCGTGTCCGGAGAGCCCGCCGCAGCGCGGACGCGATGGCACACCTCGCTGAGCACGCCGACGCGGCGCTGTGAGCCGGCACGGTCATGACAAACGTCCCTGGGGCGACGGTTTGAAACCGCCGCCCCAGGGACGCTTGCGCTACGCCGTCACCCAGCGGCCATGGCTCGCGTGCCGCGGGGGACGATCACTCGCCGTCCGGTTGCGACCGACAGCCACAGCCGGGGTGCGGGTGCCAGCTGCGTCGATGCGTCAGCCCGAACGGGAGGCGGATCTCGAGTGTGCCGTTCACGCTTGGCGGCAGCTCACCGTCCAGGTAGGCCAGCGCATGCAAGGAAGCCTGTGCTGACACCGCGGTGGCCAGGCTGAGATCGCACGCCGGTGTGCCGATGATCGTTCGCACCGGATCGGCCGGCCCGGCGAGCTGGGCGGCAACCCGCGGCCACTGCGGATCCCGATCGCTGCGATGCAAATCCAGGCAGCGAACGCAGCAGGTCTGGCCGGGCAGCACCAGCGGCCCGATCACGCCCGTGGTCTCCCGCACCGAGGCGATCAGGTGCGGTACGCCGGCGCGCCGCAACGATGCCGCTACGGCCCGGTCGAGCGGCCCGGCCGGCGCGAGGATTGCCAGGTCAGGGTGGTTGCGCCGGTTCGGCAGGCAGGTCTGGGTCGTGGGTGCGACGCGGCGGACCGCGGTAGCGGTCGCGGTGGTTCGCTGGGTCCCGATCTGAGCACGGGCGAGGCCACCCGGCGCGACATCGGCCGGCCTGACCCGGCCCTGGTCGAACGACACGATATGACCGACTCCGGCGGCCGCGAGCAGGCACGCCAGGCTCGTCCCGACCCGGCCGGTGCCGTGTACAGTCACCGCCGCGCCCAGCCGGCGAGCCAGCCGGGCGGCACCGCCGTCGCTACCCCCGGCCTGTAAGGACAGGGCGGCGAGATCCGGTGCGAGCCGCTCCCGCTCCTCCAGCGGGAGACCGCGCAAGGCCCGATGGTCGCGGGCCGCGTCGTCGAGCAGCCCGGTCCGCCCCAACATCTCCAAGAGCCGCCGTGCGGTGGCCTGGGAGACTCCATACTCGGTCGCGCCGGCCAGCACTTGGTCCTTTGTCCGGGTGCCGTCCAGCGTCTCCAGCCATTCGGCTACCCGTCCGGTCACGCCACCGAGCACAACGGCGCGCTCCGGATCGAGACCGATCTGAAGCGTGTCGTCGGACCGCCAGACCCGGTTGAGCGCGGGCTTGAGCAACGGCCGTCGCACGGCGCCTCCGATGGATGGTGACCTGGTGCGTATGCACTCTGCCACGACGCGGTTACTATGCGCAGCCGCCGTCCACAGGCGACCGTTCTGCTTGTGGACAAATGTCGTGTTCGAGTCTGTGGAAAATCGGTCGAGGCGAACGAAAAGGGGTTGTCACCGACAATCGGTGGCAACCCCTTCGTTGGGTTGTCAGGCGGTGGCCGTCAGGCCTTGCCCAGGATGCGGTTCAGCTTCGTGCCGCAGACCGGACATATGCCCTGTGCCATCCGGCGTCCCGACTCGCTCACCCGGACCTCGCCGGTGAAGTCACGCTTCTCCTTGCACTTCACGCAATAGGCATTGCCCGTGTATGTCTCAGCCATCTCGGGTCCTCCTTCACCTGGTTGCTCGCCCCCGCCGGGAGACCCCGGCCGCCTTCCGGCCTGTGCCGTGAGCGCAATCAGGGGCCACCATACGGCAGCAAGCGTGCGTCGGGCGGCAACCTCTTCAACTCTGCTACCGGCGCGCAACGCTCCTGTACTGGCTGTTTACTACGCTCGGTGCCCGTCCTGGAGCCTCCGAAACGGCTAGCCTCCCGCCATGACCGAGCCACCGGAGCGCACGCTCGAACAGCTGCGGGTGGACCGACCCGCTGATGGCGTCGTCGTGGTCACCCTCGACCAGGCCGACCGCCGCAATGCGATGAGCCCGCCGATGACCAGGTCGTGGACTGGGGTGATGGCTGAGTTGCGCGCGGATCGGTCCGTGCGCTGCGTGGTAGTCACCGGCGCCGGCACCGCGTTCTGCGCAGGTGGCGAACTCGGCTGGTTGGCGTCCGATCCGTCGGCCGGCGTGGACGGGCTGCGCGATCGGATGCTGCCGTTCTACCGGAACTGGCTGTCGATCCGGGAGCTCGAGGTTCCGACGATCGCGGCCATCAACGGGCCCGCGATCGGGGCCGGGCTATGCCTCGCACTCGCCGCCGATCTGCGGTACGCGGCCGAAGATGCCCCGCTGTCGATGCCGTTCACCGGGCTCGGCATGCATCCGGGGATGGCTGCGACCTGGCTGGTCCCGAATATCGCCGGGCTGGGCGTGGCCACCGAGCTGCTGCTCACCGGCCGCTCGGTAACCGGCGCCGAGGCGGTGCCGCTGGGTCTGGTCAACCGAGCGTTTTCCGCCGCCGACCTATTGCCGGCTGTCCTGGAGCTCGCCGGTTCGATCGCCGCCAAGGCGCCGATTGCGACCAGGCTGACGAAGGCAGCGCTCGCCGCGGGTGGCCACGCGACCATTGAGGCCGCGCTGCAATGGGAAGCCCTGGCGCAGCCGATCACCTTGGCCACCCGCGACTTTCAGGAGGGGTTGGCAGCCGTACGGGACAAGCGAGCGCCCCGATTCACAGGCAATTGACACGGCCACCCCCCACCCCCCGGCGCTACGAAGCCCCCAGGCCGCACAGCCGGCCGCACGCCTTCCCCTTGCGGGCGGCCAGCCGGTTTTCCCGGAGGCTCCGTGAAATTGCACGGTACGAAGCAGAACGCAGGTCGGTCAACGCCGTGCTGTGGACGACACTGTGGATGTCATGGGGATGAACCGGGGTATCCCTGTGGAACAACGGTTCACAACTGTGTGGACAACAGATGACGTCGAGGTGCTGCGGCAAGTCGACCTGTACGGACTCTATCCCCCGCCTGTGGAAGTAAAGAAAGATGCCATGATCCCGCTCAATGAGGCGGTACCTTGCGTGCGTGGACAGCGAAGCACCGGTGGAAGTGCGGCGCAGCGCTAAGCGGCGCAGCACGGTCTCGGCGTATCGGGACGGTGAGCGGACGGTCGTGCTCATCCCGGCTCGGATGAGTCGGGCCGAGGAGCGCGAGTGGGTCGCGCGAATGCTGGAGCGGCTGGCCACCCAGGAGGTGCGGCGCCGGCCCAGTGACCGGGTGCTGCTCGCCCGGGCGCACGAGCTGTCCGCGCGCTTCTTCAACGGTGCCGCGGATCCGGTCACTGTGCGGTGGGTCGGCAACCAACAGCATCGCTGGGGTTCCTGTACACCGAGCGATCGTTCGATCCGGCTGTCCGCGCGGCTGCGTGGAATGCCGACCTACGTCATCGATTACGTACTGATCCACGAGCTCGCCCATATGGTCGCGCCCGGACATGGCCCACAGTTCTGGCAGCTGGTGTCCCGCTACCCGAAGGCTGAGCGAGCGCGCGGCTATCTCGAAGGCGCCGCCGCAGCCGCGGGTCTGCACCTCTCGGACGACGCCGATGACGTCGACGGTCCGGAATCGGGCGAGTTCGGCCCGATGCGACTGGCCGGCGAGGGAGCCCGATGAGCAACCGGTTCGCCGCTGTCCTGGCCACCACCGGGTTTCGGTCCGCTGCCGCGGCCGCGCCCGCAGAAGTCGCGCCCGAACGCTTTCGGCTTGCGGTTATCGAGGACACCTACGAGGTACTCGCCGGCTTGCAGCAGGTCAGCTGTGCGCTAGCGCTCTGCCCTGGTGATCAGCCGGCGGCGGAGAGCCTGGTCTGGCCGGGCACGCCGGTGCTGCGGATCATGCCCGGCAGCAGCGGCCGCCAGACGCTATCGGTGCTCGACGGCCTGGCGGTGTGCGGTGCCGACGAAGGCGCGGTCGTCGCCGGTGACGTGCCCGATCTGCCCGGGTTGCTGGTGGCGAAGTTGTTCCGCGCGCTCGGCTCGCATGACGTGGCGATCGCCCCGGCCGCTAACGGCGGGCTGGTCGCGATGGCCAGCAAGCTGCCGATGCCGGACTGGCTGCCGGCCACCGGGGTTGGGCTCGACACGGTGGACGCACTCGAGCTACTGCAACGTGCCGCACCCGGGCCCGCTGCGCTCAGCGTCGGTCCGGGATGGCGCCGACTGCGCCGGGTCGAGGACCTCGGCTACCTCGATCCGGGGCTGCCCGGCTGGGAGGCGACGAGGGCGTTGCTGGCTCAGAGCCCCGGCGTGCTGCGGCCGTCCGGAGAACCCTCGTCGTTGTCGGGTTGGTCCCCGGTGGGACCCGCCTGATCTTCGGTCGTCCCAGCCCGATCCTCGGTGCCGTCCGCATGGTCGGA
>DATFRM010000397.1:0-4963 GCA_035263265.1 Actinomycetes bacterium | reverse complement strand
GAGGTCACAGCTGTTCGGGTGTTTCGTGCAGCTCTCCGCACCCTTGATCGCCCAGAAGAAGGCTGGGTTGCCCTGTAGCAGCGCCCGGTGCAGACCGAGAACGAAGTCGCCGGCCTTGACTGTGGTCCCATCCGAATAGCGGATGCCGTCGCGCAGCCTAAAAGTGTAGGTCCGCCCGTGGTCGGTTGGCTCTGGGATGGCTGCGGCCAGGTCCGGCACCAGGGTCGACCCAGATACGACTCCCACGTTCCGCAACGCCACCAGCCCGTCGTAGACCAGCCGCTCGGGGATCATGATGTACGCCAGGTAGGCGCCAGATGGATCGATGCCGGTGAAGTCGCCCGGTAGCTCCGGGGTGGCGATTGTGAGGGTGCCGCCGACGTGGCTTCGGTCGGCAAACGCGGTCGATGCGACCCACAGGTTGTCCACGGCGCTAGTCATCGCCAGCGGCGACGCTCCGACCGAGAACAGTCTGCCCTTCAGCTGTCCCATCCGGGCGTCGATCCGCGCGATGGTGCCGTCGAACTCGTTGGCAACCCAGATCGTGTTCTTGGTGGCGGCGAGGGCTGCAGGGCCATTGCCGGTCGGAACCGTGGTCACATTGTTCGTGACCGGATCGATCCGCGACACAGATTGGGACAGCGAGTTGGCCACCCATACGCTGCCGCCGGAGACGAGGATGCCGCGCGGCCCGGCGCCGACCCGCACTCCCGCGGAAACTTCCTTCCCGGTAGTGGTATCGAGGTGTGTCACGGTGTTGTCCCGGGCGTTGGCCACCCAGATCGTTTCGCCGTCGAGGGCGAGTCCGTCCGGCCCGTTGCCAGCTCCGACGGCAGGGTCCGGCTTGCCGGTGACAGTGTCGATGCGCTGGATCTTGTTGTCGCCGGAGTTCGCGACCCAGACTCCGGTCGCGTCGCCGACGATCGCCGCGGGCAGGGTGCCGACCCGGATGGTGCGGACCACGGTGTCGCTATCTGCGTTGATCCGCGACACCGAGCCGGAGTTGTAACTCACAACCCACACATCTCGTCCGGTCACAGTCAGTGCGGTCGGGCCGCCGGCCACCGGGATCGTTTGCTCGATCCGGTGATGTTTCGGATCGATCCGGACCACCGTGTCATGTTCGCGGTTGGCCACCCACAGCGACCCGGCGCCGTATGCGATCGCCTCCGGCACCAGCCCGGTCAGCAGCCCATCGGTCATCGAGCCGTCCGAGTGCAACACCCCGATGCCGTTCGCCGGCAGCGCGGCTAGCGTCGAGCGGATCGCGGTTCGCACCACCATGGTCGTGATGACGCTCGCCGCGAGCAGCGCGGCCACGACCGCAACCCAGACCACCCGCCGGCGGCGGGCCGGTCGCGGCGGGGGCACGACGGCGGCCTCGGACGCCGAGACCGGCGCGCCAGCACGGGATGGCTGCCAGTCCAGCGCCGGATCCTGCGCCAGGATCGACGCGTGCAGCTGCTGCAGCGGGCGGCCCGGCTCGATTCCAAGCTCCTCGTCCAGCAGCGCGCGCAGCGTCCGGTAGCCGGCCAGCGCGTCGGATTGCCGGCCGGCCCGGTACAGAGCGAGCATCCGCTGCCCGTGCAGCCGTTCCCGCAGCGGATCCGCGGCGATTAACGCATCGAGCTCCGGAATCAGCGACCGTGCTCACCCAACTCGAGCCGAGCGTCGATCAACGCCTCGGTTGCCGTAGCTCGTAGTTCGGCGTATCGGGCAGCGACCGGCGAGACGAACCCGTAATCGGCCAGGTCGGCCAGCACCGCGCCGCGCCAAAGCCCCAATGCGGCGGTCAGCACGGCCTTTCCGGTCTCGAAGTCGCCCAACTCGACCGCGGTCAGACCGCGCGTCACCCGGTCCTCGAAATCGGCCGCGTCCACCTGATCCCCGTCCAGGACCAACCGGTAGCCGTTGTGCGCAGTGCCGATGTATCGACTCGGCGCGCTCTTGTCCCGCCCGGGCTCTAACGCATCCCGCAAATGCGACACGTAGGTCTGCACGGTCTGCATGGAGCCGACCGGTACCCGCTCACCCCACAGCGCGTCGGCCACTGCTGTAACCGACGCCGGCTCACCGTCCCGGATCAGCAGGAATGCCAGTACCGCCCGCTGTTGCCGGCCGCCCAGCGGTACCGGCTCGCCGGACCGCTCCACCGTGAGCGGACCCAACATTCCCAGCCACAACCCGCCGCCCCGGTCATCCGCATCCTGCGTCATCGCGGACCCCGCAATCCCCAACCTTCAGCGCCAGGATACGCAGGTCAGCGCCGCTTGCGCTCGATTTCCAAGCGGTCTCCAAGCCGGGCCCACCCCGATCCAAGCGATCTCCGGGGCCGCCGGTGTGCCATGTCCACACCGGTGTTCGCAGCCAACTCCCGCAGGAGGCGGGTGGCATGACCAGACGTCCCACAGTGAGTCCCCTCACGGTGTTCCTCGCTGTCAGCCTGTGGCGGCTGACCGCAGCGTCCACGGCATCAGCCACCCAGATTCCGGACCCCGGCAACATCCCCGTCCCGCCAGACCCCCAGGTCGTCATCAAGGTGATTCACGACGGCACGGCGCTGTGGGTCTTCGTCCTCATCGCCGCCGTGGCCATGTGCCTGGGAATCGCCGCCACCCTTGCCTGGCAGTCCGTCCGCGCCCACCGCGCTGCACGAACGAACCCCGGCCTGCTCACGGCACGCCACAACCACAGCTCATCGTGCATTGGAGGCTAGCCATGCCGCACACCATCCGACTCCGGCGGTCACTCCTCAGCCCGGTCCTACTCGCCGCGTTGGTGACCGCCCTCCTGGTTGGGACACCCACGCCAGCAGGAGCCGCACCCGCTCCCAGCGGCCCACGCCAGTACTACCTGTCGCTGGGTGACTCCTACGGCTTCGGGCTTCAGGTCATCCGGTGGCTCCAGATGCTCGACGCCGGCACTTATACACCGGACGCGTTCAACACCGGCTACACCGACGACCTCGCGGCGACCATTCGCGCGCGGCTACGGCCCGACCTGCAGGTGGTCAACTACTCCTGCCCGGCAACCGGTGTCGGCGACATGCTCAGCCCGGACGGGTGCTTCTTCCAGCAGGTTGGGCTCGCGTTGCATGACGAGTTCACCGGCTCTCAGCTCGACGCGGCGACGGCGTTCCTGCGGGCGCATCCGGGGCAGGTGAGCCCGGTCACGATCTCGGTCGGCGGCAGAGATATGGCCGGTGCCATCTTCGACTGCAACGCTGAACCGCACTGCGTGGCCCACTCGGGCGCCTTCCAGACGATACGCACGAATCTGACCAGGATTCTCGGCGAGCTTCGAGCAGCGGCGCCAACCGCGGACATCCTCCTGCTGCTACCGCACAACGGCACGATCGTCGACTTCCCTCACGACAACCCACTCTGGGCAGCCTTCGTTCTCGAGTTGCGCACCATAGCGGCGGCCAACCATGTCCGCGTCGCCAATGCCTTCGCCGCGATCACGCTCTCCGGCCGCACCTGTGAACTAACGGACGCCTGCCTACCGCCCGACGTTTCTGATTCACACCCGAACGACGCCGGATACGCGGTCATGGCACAACTCTTCTACGACGCGGCCGGCTACTCACAGCAATAGCGCCAGGAACGCGGCATTGGGCTAGCGGAATTCAGCCCTCGATCTTCGTGGGAGGGAGATACGTCATGAGAGTTCGAGTGTTGAGCGTCTCGCTCGGCGTAATCGCAGCGGTTGCCTCAGTGGTCATCGTCAGTGGATCAGCCAGCGGAACACCTCCGTCAGGCACGGCAACCGAGCTAGTCGCGCGCGCCACGCTTACTAGCGGCTACGCGGCCCAGGTGGACGGAATCAAAGTCAAGATCAGAGGGCCGGTGGACGTGGCCGTTGTCCACGTGACTTTCCAGCCAGGTGGCACGTTGGGGTGGCATTCACATCCCGGCGCCACCTTCGTCGCGGTGAAGACCGGCACCGTGACCCGGATCAATGCCGACGACTGCTCGAGCGAAAGCGTTAGCGGCGGCCACGGGTTCTTCGAGGACCCGAACCTGGTGCACGTGGCGATGAATACGACCTCGGAACCGGCCGAGACATACGTCACGTTCATCGTTCCGGTCGGGGCCCCGCTGCGCATCGACGAGCCCGCCCCGCCGAACTGCACTCCATAAGGACAACGAGTCCCACTCCAACCGACCGGCCGGCGGCCCGGCCGCCGGCCGGTCGGTCCGTGCCTGCCGGTCGGTCCGTGCCTGCCGGTACGGGCACCCAAGGCGGCAAAGGCGATCGCGAGGCGGATAAATGCCTCGCGATCGCCGGTACTGATCCGCGGCGGCGCGTTGCAGCTGTCGGGATGCCTCCGCCGCAATCCGCGCTCGCACGGCCGGCGCGGGCCTAGACCTCCCATGTGCCACAACCGTTGCGAGGCTGGCGTGCAGGAGTAAAATTCATTTACTTGGATATACCAAGGACTCTGGCTCTTGGCGGTGCTGCTCGACCGGGCACCGCAAGCCGTCCCGGTGGAGGTGGAGTCATGGCACACATGGCAGTGCACAGCTGGGAAGCGTTTCCCTACGCCCTGCTGGGTCTGCTCCGCTACTTGGCCTGGTATCTCGTGTGTGGGCTGATCATGGCCGGGACCTGGTATGGAGGCCATGCGGCTTATGCAGCGTGGCGTCGAACCGGTCCGCCACCACTACGCCGCCCGGTACGGGTGGCCCGGGAGGCGGCCCGGGGCATCGGCGACATCGAGGCCTTCCTCGCAGAGTGCGTCCAGCCTCGGCCGCCGACCGGTGACACCGGCCAGAAGCCGGCCGTCCGTGACAGGTCCGCCGCTGACCGAGACCGTCGCGACGACCAGGCGACCCGGTGACCCGCCGCGGAACTCGCGGCCCGGTCGACACCAGGATTCGTGCTTTGTGCATGGTTGATACATGCAGTTGACGCAGCAGACGTCTGAGGCAGTAGCACTGGAGTGCATCGAACGAGAGCT
>DATFRM010000396.1:0-4355 GCA_035263265.1 Actinomycetes bacterium | reverse complement strand
AAGCATTCTGACCTAGCCTTATCAGCGGCGGCGAACGCTCGATTCGGGGCGACCGGAGACTGGCCGGAATGCGGCCACCGGTCGCCTCGACGTGTGCCTGGGCGGATACGTACGCGGGTCGAGCGGCCAACTGGACACCTGACATCGGTGCCAGCCTGGCCGCTCGAGCGGCCGGTTGAGATCCGTACGAATGACCACTGAAGCTGTGGGTATCCGACAATGCCATGAGTAATAGCCGACCTGTGGAAAACGTCGTGTCCGAGCGCAGGCGCATCGTGCGTCCGTCCGAGCGCGGTGGATGGGCGGTATGCCTTCCGCACGCCGGTCGCGCGGTGGTGGTCCTACCCACCCGTGCCGATGCGGTGGCCCGCGCCAAGCGGATTCTCGCGACCCGGGGCGGCGGCGAGGTCGAGGTCCATCAGGACGGTGAGGTGCTCGAGCAGCACACGGTCATGGCCCGCACCTCTCGCCGGTTCGGCAGCGTTCCGGCGCAGCGCCGGGTACGACGGCACTAGCCATCGGCGTAACTAATGGCCAAACCATCGGCCGGGCACTCGGGTCACGAGCCCGAGCTTCCGCGTCCAGCACACCCCCTAGGAGCCAGGCGATGCAACAGATCCGCGACGTCATGACGCCCGATCCGATCACACTTGCGGCGACCGCGACGTTGGTCGAGGGATCCCGGGCGATGCGGGACAACGCGATCGGCGACGTGCTGGTGCTGGCCGATCAGCGACTGTGCGGTGTGGTCACCGATCGGGACATCGTCACCCGGGCACTCGCCGACAGTTTGGACCCGACCACCACCGTGCTCGGCGATATCTGCACGGCTGAGGTAGTGACCGTTCGTCCGGACGACACCGTGGACGACGCCACGCAGCTGATGCGGACCCGGGCGATCAGGCGGCTACCGGTGGTGGACGAGACAGGCATGCCGATCGGTGTCGTCACCCTCGGCGACCTCGCGGTCGAGTACGACGCGAAATCGGCGCTCGCCGACATCAGCGCGGCCCCGCCGACGAGCTAGCCGGGATGCCGCGCACCCTGCGACGCGGCCGGCGCTCCGGCTCCGGGCCGCGTAACGGTACGACAGCGTCGAGTAGGTGGGGCTAACGGTGATGCCGGCGAGCAGTCCCACCGGCGGCGGTGATGGCCGCCAGCAACTGCCGGCGGGTCATCGTCGACCGACCCTTCACTGCCAGCCGCTTGGCAATCTTGTATAGGTTTGCCCTGGTCGCGTCCACGCTGACCCGGATCAACGGCTGGGCGCCGACGGCGACCGGCGCGACCAGTTCCCGGCTCGGCTCCTCGCGCCGGCCGGTCCGGCTCCACCGCTCGGTGATCTTCTCCGAGCGACGGTTCATGGGCACAAATTCGGTCCGGCGCTCACGCCCACGGGACGGTCTACCAACAGCAGCCATTCGACCACCTCCTGCCTTGACCGGGTTATTCCGTCGTAGCCGCGCCGTCACACCTGCACATGTCGGATACCGGCCGCAGGAAACGTTCAATTGCGATGGGAGCGGGTATCTCCCAGCGCCGCGAGTCGTGCGCAGGCGCGGCTCAGGTAGTGGGAGGGAGGACAGGGAACGATGGGTATCGGTGCGAGCATTTTCTTGATTGCAGTTGGGGCGATCCTTACCTTCGCCGTCGAGCGCGACAACATATCGGGCCTGGACATCGATGTGATCGGCATAATCTTGATGCTGGCCGGTGCGCTTGGCCTGTTCATGTTCCTGCTGATCTGGGGGCCGTCGGCTCGCCGCCGCGCGTTGCCACCCGAGGAGGTCATCGAGGAGCGCCGGGTCTACGACGACCCGCCGCTCTGATCCGCCGGAACTGACCAGGGCGTGTCTCCTCGGGGGCACGCCCTAGCCCTGGCCGGGACCCCGGTGGTCCGCGCACTGCCCGGCCGATTGGTGCGATCCTGCGGTTATGGACCAGAACGTAGGCCTGGACCGCCGGCTGGTCGGCCGGCTCGAGTCGATCGTGGGCGCCGAACATGTGCGAACCACGGCTGGTGGCGTCGCCCCGTACGCGCGGGACGCGACCCCGTTGTTCCACCGGCCACCCGACGCGGTGGTGCATCCCGGGTCCACCGACGAGGTCGCGCAAGTAATGCGGCTGGCCACCGAAACCCGTACCCCGGTGGTGCCGCGGGGCGCCGGCTCGAACCTGTGTGCGGCCACCGTGCCGCTGCACGGCGGCATTGTCCTCGTGCTCACCCGGTTGAATCGGATCCTGGAGATCAGCGCCGCCGAGCTACTCGCGGTCTGCCAGCCGGGCGTGGCCAACGCGACGCTCGGCGCGGCCGCGGCCGAGCACGGCCTGCTTTACGCGCCCGATCCGGGTAGCCGCGTGGTGTCGACGATCGGCGGGAACATCTCGACCTGCGCCGGTGGGCTGCGCGGGCTCAAGTATGGCGTGACCCGCAACTACGTGCTCGGGCTCGAGGTGGTGCTGCCTACCGGCGAGGTGATCCGGACCGGCGGGCGGCTGTGGAAGGACGTGGCCGGGTACGACCTGACCAGGCTGCTGACCGGGTCCGAGGGAACCCTCGGCGTGATCACCGAGGCCACGGTCGCATTGCTGCCGCTGCCGGCGCACTCGGCTACCGGGGTCGCCTACTTCCCGGCGCTGGCCGATGCCGGCCGGGCGGTCGCCGGAGTGATCGCCGCTGGGATCGTCCCGGCTACGTTGGAGTTCCTCGACAACCGGTGCATCAACGCGGTCGAGGACTACGCCGGGCTTGGGCTGCGCCGGGACGCCGGTGCACTGCTGCTGTTCGGTGACGACGGCGAGCCCGACCGGGTGGCGGCCCACCTGGCCCGGATCAGCGACATCTGCCTGGGGGAGGGCGCGCTGGAGTGCACGACCGCCAGGGAGGTCGCCGAGTCCGAGGCGCTGCTGGCCGCCCGGCGCTGCTCGCTGCCGGCCCTGGCCAGACTCGGGCCGATGGCGATCCTGGAGGACGCCACGGTGCCGCGACCACGGCTGGCCGAAATGGTCGCCAGAATCGATGCCATCGCCGAGCGCTACGACGTCGTGATCGGCACGTTCGGCCACGCCGGTGACGGCAACCTGCACCCGACCTGCGTGCTGCACCCGGACGACACCGACGCTATCGAGCGCGCGCACAAGGCGTTCGGCGAGGTCTTCCGGGCTGCGATGGAGCTTGGCGGAACCATCAGCGGTGAGCACGGCATCGGCGCGTCCAAGCTGCCGTATCTCGTGGAACGGCTCGGTCCGGCGCAGGTCGATCTGCTGCGCCGGGTCAAGGCCGCGTTTGACCCGGCGGGGATCCTCAACCCCGGAAAGCTGGGCTCGTGACCGGGCCCAGCCGAGCGACCGGCGCGAGTCCGTCGCCGAGCGCCGCGAGCCCACCGAGGCCACCGAGCCTGCCGCTGTTCGACCCGGAGCTTTTGGATCGGTGCATCTCGTGCGGGTTCTGCCTGCCGGCCTGTCCGACCTACGCGTTGACCCAGGAAGAGGCGTCCTCCCCGCGCGGCCGGATCACGCTGATGCGCGCGGTCCAGACCGGGCGGCTGCCGCTGTCCGCGCCGGAGGTTACCGAGCAGTCCAGCTTCTGCCTCGGCTGCCGCGCATGCGAGGTCGTGTGTCCGGCCGGCGTTCGCTACGGCGCGCTGCTCGAGCAGTGGCGGGACGCGAGCTGGACCGGTCGCCGCCGACCGCTGCGGCTGCGTGCCCTGCTGCTCGCCGCCCGGCAGCGCTGGGCGATCGCGCTGCTGGGCCGGCTGCGCCGGGCCGCGCGGCCGGGTCCGGCGCGGGCGGCCACCGGCGAACCGGCCGGTGGAGACCGGCTGCTGCTCGGGTGCTTCGAGCGGATCCTGTATCCGGGCGTGAGCCGGGCCGCGGTTAACGTCTCGGCCGCGACTGGGGACCCGGCACCACCGGCGGCGGCCGGGTGCTGTGGAGCCTTGCACGCGCACAACGGTGAGCTCGACCGTGGCGGGGAGATGGCCCGCCGGCTCGGCGCGGCGGTGCCGGGCGTGATCGTGACGACATCCGGTGGCTGCGCGGCGCACCTGGCCGAGGTGCTGGGGCGAGATCGGGTGGTCGAGATCTCCGAGCGGCTCGGCCGCGCTCCGGCGCTGCCGGCGGGTCGGCTCAGCGCGGGCGGTCGCCCGTTGCGGGTCGGCCTTCAGGACTCCTGTCATCTGCGCAACGGGCTGGGCGTCTTCGCACAGCCACGCGCGGTACTGCGCGGAATCGCCGACTATGTCGAGATCGACGGTGCCGACCGGTGCTGCGGAGCGGCCGGCACCTACTCGATGCTCCGCGCCCACGACAGTCGGCGCGTCCTGGCGGCCAAGCTGGACGCGATCGAGGCGGCC
>DATFRM010000395.1:0-7747 GCA_035263265.1 Actinomycetes bacterium | reverse complement strand
CTTCCCCAACCGAGGACCGCGACCTGGACCGTGCCGCCGATGCAACGGTCGAACGGCTGGGTGAGCGCGGTATCCGGGCCGAGGTCGTATCCAACCGGCTCAACCGCCGAAAGATCGACATTATCCCGGAACCGGAATGGGCCGATCCGCCGAAGGCCCGAATCGGAGAACTCCTAGCGGCCGTGTCAGAACGCCTGCACGCGGCCGGCTGGCGCGACCTGGCTGAGGTGGTGGCGGTCACCGTGGAGGCCAGCCGGTCAGCCGGGCTGGCTGACCCGCGGATTTCTAGCGATGTCAAGCACGTCGAGGTCGGGCTGACCGACAAATCCGACTCGGCCCGCTGGGCCGCCAGCTGGCTGGTCGCCCGAGGGATCACCGGCGAGTTGATATTGATTGGTGGCGACGAGTTCGGGCCGATCGGCGGAGTGGTCGGCAGCGATTCGCTCATGCTGGTTCCCGAGCTCGATCGGGCAGTGGCGATATCGGTAGGCGTGGAACCCGAGGGCTGCCCGGACGGGGTGCTTCCGCTGGGTGGCGGACCGGCGCGGTTCCTGGAGCTGCTCGAGCACCAACTGGCCCGCCGACGACGGTCCGGTGCACCGAGCCGCTAGCCGTGCAGCCGCAACGGGTCAGGTCGTCCGCCGTGAACCGCCGAAGCACTCGATCAGCGCTTGAGCACCACGACGATCCGCCGCCCGGTCGCCCTCATCGGGCCGGGAGCACCGCGACCGGGCACGCTGCGTGGTGCAGCAGCTGGCGGCTCACCGACCCGAGCAGGAGTCCGGCGAAGCCACCCCGTCCGCGGGATCCGACCACGACGAGCCGGGCGCCGGCGGAGGCCTCGACCAGCATCCAGGCGGGCGGTATCCGGGAGAACTGCGAGATAACGCTCAGTTCGGGCCGCTTGTCCGCCCACCTCGCGACTGCGTCGGCGAATCGAAGTTCCTCGGACTCCAGCAGCCCGGTGTCGTCGAAGAGGACTACCGGGCCGGGCATGGCGGTGGCGGTCACCGCCGGTGGCAGGCAGTGCACAACGACCAGGCCAGTGCCCAGGCGAGCCGCTTCGTCCATGGCGAACTCGACGATCTCGGCCGAGGCGTCGATGTCCTCGACACGGACAACGACTTGGCCCTCCCGCCGACTGCCGCCGTCGGCGGCCGAGCGGACCACCACAACTGGACACGGTGCGTGGGTGGCTACCTGACCACTGACCGAGCCGAGCAGCAGTCCGACGAACCCACCCAGGCCGCGCGAGCCAACGACTAGCAGGTCGACACTGGCCGCCTCGGCGAGCAGGCGTCGACTCGCCGGACCCGTGTGCAGCACCGCGTCGACCGGGAGCTCCGGCGCCGTCTCCCGGACTCGCTCGACGGCCTTGGCCAGAACCTCTACCGCGGCGGTGCGCAGGCCGCCTTCCTCGGGGCCGTGCGGAAGAGCGTCGAACTCCTCCCGGTACATCGGCCAGGTGTACGAATGCACTACGCGCAGGCACGCTTGCCGGTCGACTGCCTCGGCGATCGCCCAGTCCAGCGCAGCCACTGACGGCTCGGAACCGTCCACACCGACGACCACTGCTGCCGTCTCGTGCTTGGTCATCGAACCCACCTCCTACCACCACGGTTTCGCCGCCTCGACTCGGCCGGCCAGGGCCGGCCGGGTGCCAGCCACGGGACCTCCGACCTCCCGCTCTGCGGACGTCGCAGTGCCGATCCCGCGCAGCGTGACCGCAAGTCCCTGGCCCGCCGGACATTCGCCCGTAGCCGCAGATCAGCGGTGTGCCCGATGCTGTAGATATGAGGAGAAGTCGACTGGCTATCGCACTCGGGATTGCCGGGCTGCTGCTGCCGCTTGCGGCGTGTGGCGGCGATGGAGCTGGAACGGCGGCGCCGACCGGTCCCGGAACGGCATCAAGTCCCGCCGGAGCGACCAGCCCCGCCGCCACAGGATCGCCGTCTGAATCGTCTCCGGTGCCGCCACCCGTGTGGCCGACCGACGACGTCAATGTGCCGTTCCGCGGCGCGGTGCCGCCGACGCCGACCCTGACCGCGATTCGGAGCGGCACCCATCCGGAAGGCGGCTTCGACCGGATCTCGTTTGTGTTCGACGGGCAACCGGGCTACCGGGCCGGCTACGAGTCGAAGATCATCTACGACGGTTCCGGTGAGCCGGCTCACCTGGATGGCGAGGCGTACCTCCAGCTCGTGTTCAACGTCGCCGTGGCCCATGACGCCCAAGGCCGGCCGACCCTCAACCCGGTACCCGACCCCCAGGTGACAACCGGCTACCCGGCGCTGGTCGCGTACGTACTCAACGGCGACTTCGAGGGCTATGTCTCGGTGGCGCTCGGTCTAAGCGGCAAGGTCGGCTTCAAGGTCGCTCAATTCCGGCAGGCCGACGGCGACTACGTGATCTACGTAGACGTGGCGCACCCATAGGCCTGGTTCCAGCCCTAGGCGGAACGCCCTAACCCGCTCCGGCGTCTCGATCACAAGGGGCTGATGGCAGGGAGCGCAAAGTGCGATCATCTAGCAGTGCCGCCATCGCAATCGTTGTCGTGATCGTCGCATCGGGCTGCGGAGCCGAGCGGGATGTCGAGGCCACCACATCGACCGAGCCGACCACCGCCCCTGCCGTAGCATCCACCGCGTCCGGTTCGAGTAAGCCGACCCGCACCACGACTCCGCGCCCGACAGAGAACCGGATTGACCCCACCACCGACTGGCTGCAACCGACCACATCGGTCGTCCCGGCTCGCGGCTGCACGATCTTGACGCCGGGAATGAACGGCGTGAAGGTCAAGCTGGTCCAGCGCCGGCTCGGCCTCCCGGCGAACTCGTGGGAGACCATGGATGACACAACGATCGCGGCCGTACGGCGCTTCCAGCGGCAAGCGGGGCTGACTGCCGACGGCGTCGTCGGGCCGCGCACCTGGCGGGCTATGGGCTTCCATGAAGACTTCTGCTTCGACCGCTACCAGGCGACCCCGGCGTTGGCCCGGACCGCGAGCGCGCGAGAGCGCCGCGAGCAGATGATCGCCTTCGCGACCCGATTCCTCGGCGAGGAGTACGTCTGGGGGGGTGCCGGCCCCCGCGGATATGGCGTGGACTGTTCCGGCCTGATTCTGCAAGCGCTGTACTCGGCCGGCCTCGACCCGCAGCCAATCACCGTTGACAAGCATGTGTTGCCCGACTACCGAACCAGTCGCGAGCTCTATCAGCACACCCGGCTGGCCCATCTGCCCCGGTCCGAAGCTCGCCGCGGCGACCTGGTGTTCTGGCGCAGCAACGAGACCGGCCGGGTGAACCACGTCGCTATCTATCTGGGCGGCGGAAACGTGCTCGAGGCGATCGAGCCCCAGGTCCACATCGGTCGCCTCGGCAACCGCGCGACCCAGGCGATGATGCCCGAGGTGGTACGCCCATTCGGCGCGGCCTGATCGACGATGCCCGAGGTGTGCGCCCATTCGGCGCGGCCTGATCGACGTCCCACCCCGGCACGCAGCAAGTGAAGCGACGCCGCTCCCGTTAAATCGATCAAGGGGCATTGCACGTCTGGATATATGGCTGCATGTCGACCCACAGCCGGGTGGCTGATCGATTTGACGGGAGCGGCGTCAGAACGACACCGGGAGCGGCTGCGATGTTCGGAACACAGAAGGGGCGCGGACCAGAGTGCCTGGTCCGCGCCCGTGGTGGTCGTGGCGTCAGACGTTGGTTGTCTCACGCTCGGGCTTGGCCTCGACCGGTGCGAATGCGGTCGTCTCGGAGGTCTTGGCCGCGTGTGCGAAGCCGGCCATGGACAGGACGAACATCACGAATCCGGCGATGTAGGCGACGGTGGCGGCCTGGGCGGCCTTGGCGCCGAACTCGCTGAAGCCGTAGCTGGTCAGCAGCAGCCCGCGCAGCGTCTCACCCTTGAACAGCGTGTCCCGCTGCTGGGTGATCTGGTCCAGCTGGGTCTGCAGCTGCGGCAGGGCCGGGTCGTTGCTCTCCTCGGCCGCGGTGACCTGCTCGCGCAGCGCCGCTTGCGGGGCGCCGAGTTCGGCGTAGGTCTTGCCGTCGGCCACTGACTGCAAGTGCAGCCCGATGAAGTTGTTGGCGTAGCACTCGGCCTGCTTGCCGGTGGTCAGCTGCTCGCCGGCGTTGTCGACCAGGCAGGGCTGCGCCTTCTCTTCCGGGGTGAGCTGGTCAGCTGACTTGAACGTGATCTTCTGCGCGCTCAGCTGATCGGTGACGTAGTCGTTGGCGAAGTTGGCGTTGGTGGTCAGCACGATGCCCGCGAGCACCAAGAGGGCGGCCAGGACCAGCCCTCCCGCGCTGAACAGAACGTCCAGAGTCCGGCGTTTCATGTCCGCTCCTCGATGTGAGTCCCTTTGTCTGCACTCCCAGAATCACGGACCGGCGCCACCCGCAGCAGATAGAGAAGACCCTGCTCAGCCCAGACATACGGCAGGTCTTGGACGGGACCTTGGTCCCGCCCCGGTATCGCGCGCCCGGGCCAGCGACGGGCGTGGGTAGCATGCCGGGAGGTTCGCCAGAGACGAGGCGCGTCCGATGAGAATCGGCCTACACGTAGTGAACTTCGGCTTTCCCGGCGGTGCCGGCTCGATCGCCCCGGTACTGGCGCAGATCGGCGACGCGGTTGAGCAAGCCGGCATCGACAACCTGTCGCTGATGGATCATTACCTGCAAATCCCCGCGGTGAGCAACGACCCGTACGCCCCCATGCTCGAGGGCTACACGGCGCTCGGCTTCCTCGCTGCCCACACCAGAACCGCCGAGCTGCAGCTGCTGGTCTCCGGGGTCACGTACCGCTACCCGGGTCTACTCGCCAAGATCGTGTCGACCCTTGACGTGCTGTCCGGTGGTCGAGCCATGCTCGGCATCGGCGCGGCTTGGTACGAACGGGAGCACGTCGCATACGGTGCTCCGTTCCCGCCGCTGCGCGAGCGCTTCGAGCTGCTGGAGGAGACCCTGCAGATCGCCCACCAGATGTGGGACGACGATGACGGTCCATTCCATGGTCGCCACTACCAGCTCACCGAGACCATTTGCATGCCACGGCCGCTCCAGCAACCGCATCCACCGATCATGATTGGCGGATCCGGGGAGCGGAAGACCCTACGGCTGGTCGCCAAGTACGGCGACGCCTGCAACCTTTTCGCCGGACCCTGGGGCGGACCGGACCACACGCGGGCCAAGCTCGACGTGCTTGCCGGACACTGCCGGCGAGAGGGCACGGACTACGACCGGATCCGCAAGTCGGTGCTGTGGACCGGGCCGCTCAGGCCGGACGCGGCTGGTGGACTCGCGTTCGTCGAGGAGATGACCCGCTACGCCGCGGTAGGCATCGATGAGGTTCACGTCATGCCGCCGGCCGACGACCCGGTTGCGTTCGTGACCGGCCTGGGCCAACACGTCGTGCCCGCGCTGGCCTCTGTTCGCTCTTCCGCATGAGAACGGCGGCCGGCGCAGCGGACAGGGCGCCGGCCGCCTATGACAGCTCAGGACATCCGCCCTACCGCCGGCCACCGGGGGTGGTCCCGATCCCTAGGGCCGAACGGCCCTAGGGCGCTCGAGCTGTCGCGTCAACGCGTCGAGCCGGTCGTCCCAGTCGCGCGCAAGCGAGGCCAGAAACTGCTGCGCCACCTGCATCGGGCCCGAGTTGAGGCGGTACCGGACCCGGCGCCGTTCTCCGGGCTCGGCCGTCACGAGGCCTACCTCGGCTAGCAAGGCCAGATGCTTCGCGATCGCCTGCCGCGTGATCGGCAGGCGTTCTGCGAGGTCCGTGGCTGTGGCCGGGCCGCCCGACGCGAGCGCGGCCAGGATGCCACGCCGCGTCGGGTCCGCCAGGGCGACGAAGACCTGCTCGGCGATCGCCTCGATGTCAGGTGGCATTGAGGTATTCGACCAGGTCGCTCAGCTCGCTCGCCCAGCCCTCGGTGTTGCCGTCGAACGCCTTCCGGTAGCCGTCCTCGGGCAGCTGCGCGAATCCGGATTCGACCACGGTCAGCCGGGTGCCCTTACCGACTGGCTCGAGCGTGAACTCCACGTATGTGCGGCGTGGGTCGTCCTCGGGCAGGCCGTAGATGTGCCAGGTGAAGCCGAACACGCTCGGCTCTTCGATCCGTTCGATGCGCATGTCGGCGGATGGGCCGCCGGTCCACGTCATCCGGACCGACCCACCGACTCGCAGGTCGATCTGCGCCTCGTTGCCGAACCAACCGGCAAGTCCCTCGGCCGTGGTTAGCGCGGCCCAGACCGAGGCCCGCGGGTGGGCCAGCTCGACGGTCCGCTCGATGCGATCGGGGAATCCCATGACAACCTCCACTGTGTTGCAACCATTGGGTTGCAACACAAGTTATAGCAACCGATGGGTTGCGTCAACTCAACCGATGCCGAGGCCGACCCGCACCTGGTCGTTGCCGGCGTAACCGACGAATCCTCGCCCGTCCCAACGACAATGTGCATGGTCGGACTACGGTGATACGGACTCCGAGTCGCCAGGAATATCCGGGTGCGGGCTCCGAGTTGCTACCCGTGCGGGGTATTCGGAACTGGGATAGGAGATCTTGATGGCAACCGTGGCGTTGAGCGGCCACACCTTCAACGAGACCGTGACGCGTGACGGCATCGTGCTCGTGGACTTCTGGGCTTCCTGGTGCGGGCCCTGCCGGCAGTTCGCGCCGATCTTCGAGCGGGCCAGCGACACCCACACGGACGTCGTCTTCGCCAAGGTCGACACCGAGGCGGAACCGGCTCTGGCCGCCGCGGCCAACATCTCCGCGATCCCGACCCTGATGGCATTCCGCGACGGGATCCTGGTCTTCGCCCAGCCCGGCGCGCTTCCGGCGCCCATGCTCGAGCAGGTCATTCAGGCCGTACGCGACCTCGACATGGACGAGATCCGCAGCAAGCTGGAGGACCGGCAGGCGGCGTCCTAGCATCCGGCCGGCCTTCAGCCTGCTCACTCACTCACATAGAGTGCCGGGCCCGGAACAGCAGCCACACGTCGATCAGGATGCCGAACGGCACACAGGTCCAGTAGCTGACGAACCACCGCGGGTCGTTGAATACGTGCCCGAGGTTGCCCGCGGTCAGCATCAGCATCCAGCCGGCGAACATGTCAGCTCACTCCTCGATCCGCCGGAGCCGGCTCGCGACCGCCCTGGTCGAGCCGGAACGGTGGGTAGACGTCGGTCATCAGCGTGGCGTATGCGGTCACCCGCAGCACCCAACGGTTCATTCCGACCAGGAGGTCGAACAGTCCGCGTGGATACCGGCTGGTGAACAGCAGCGCCACCCCGACAAAGAAGGCACACAGCGCAATCAGGCCGGGGTATGACGCCACCCAGATCCAGGCCTGATTCGCCGTCTGCTTCACCGTGTAGGTGCTACCGCCGACGAAGGCTGTGGCGATCAAGTACTGCGGAATCGCCAGCAGCCACCACTTGACCAGGACCAAGCCGCGAGACAGCTGCTCCGGATAGTTGATGTACAGCGTCGCCGGGTAGTCGGGAACCTCGTCCAGGCTGAACGGCGGATAACGATCGGTGCCGAGCCCGTCGTACGAGTAGTAGCCCACCCGCCAGCTCCACCGCAGCACACCGAGGTTGAAGTCGAACAGCGAGCGCGGGTAACGCCCGGTGAACAGGATCGCGAAGAACGCGATGATCGCCACCACGACGAATGCGATCCACAGGAAGAACAACACGATGTAGTGCGGAATCGCCAGCAGCCACTTGACC